>NZ_JBHJQI010000007.1:0-111622 GCF_042262805.1 Streptomyces sp. NPDC056361 | reverse complement strand
AATGTATGGCCGCGCGAACTTCGATCTCCTACGGCGCCGCATCCTGCTCTCACCATGATCAAGAAGCTGCCCACCCCCAAAATAGCGACAGAGCCACTTTCCGTGGAGTGGTTACGGAGAGTCAAATCTTCGGTGCCATGCGATGCCTGTCGGGATGGGCGCGAAGCCGGGGTGAGGTGAGTTCCAGGGCCCGGTTGTCGCGTCCGGCGCTCATGTGGTTGAGCCAGCGTTCGTACCAGTCGAGGAAGTCGGTGGCGGAGGAGACGTTGGGGCCCCAGAACCCGTCGCTGTTGCCGATGAGGACGCGGCCGGTGAGGGGACCGGTCACCGCGATGACGCACACGTCGGTGCAGCCCATTTCGATGACGTGGAGGAAGAGGTCGCGTCCGTGAGCCCCGGGTTCTGCGTCGTCGAATCCGCGGGGTGCTCCCGGTTCCTCACGCGGGTTCATGACCAGCAGGGAACACCGCTCCAGCGGCATGAGGCCGTAGAACGGCGCCGCACCTGAGCCGCCGATGTGCGTGAGGAACTGCCGGTAGGCGTCGGGCAGGGCGATGTCGTGCTCGGCCTCGAACGCAGCGACGCGTGCTTCTGCCAGCTTCGGACCGAGGCAGAACTTGTGTTGCTCTTCCCCGAAGGAGTGGCTGCGCAGTGGTTGGAACGGGATCGCGGCCAGTTTGCGACGCAGGCGGGGTATGCGGGGATCCATGGTGCATCTTCTCTCGTCCCCGTCACCCTATGGGTGTCTGTGGTCAGCTGGCCAGAAGAACCCTCTTCCTCAGGAGAGCGAAGCCGGCGCGGCCGAACATCTGGCGTTTGAGCATCTTGATCCGGTTGACGTGTCCTTCGACGACGCCGGAGTTCCAGGGCAGGGTGAGCCCGGCAATGACGGCATCACGGTCGCGTTCGATGCCTGCGGCCAGGGTGTGGAGGCTGGGGAGGTCGTCGCGCCGGACGGCGTCGAGCCACTGCGGAAGCCGTTCGCCCTGGCGCTCGGTGAGCATCTGGGCGAAGGACCGGACGTGAGTGCTGAGGGCGTCGAGTTCGGGGCAGTGGACCAAGACTGCCTTGAGCCGAAGGCGGTCGATCTCAGGGAGGGTCTCGGGGCGCCGGAGGATCCAGCCGGCGACGACGCGGGGTGACGGTGGCCGAGCTGTGATCGGGTTGGGAGAGGTCCTCTTCTCCCGGAAGTAGGCGCGAACGCGCTGGTAGCTGCCCTGATAGCCGAGCGGCACGATCTCCTCCCATACCGCCCAGGCGTTGGTGCAGCCCTGGTTCCAGCGGTCATCCAGGTAGGGCTTGAACGCGTCCAGCTTGGACGGCCGGCCCTGCCACTGTCCGCGGAAGAGGTCCTCCGGGGTGGCTGCGTCGGCGAAGAGTTTGACGGTACGCGAGGTCATGCGGAGTTGGCGGCCAATCGCCCTCCGGCTGAGTCCGGCGGTCAGCAGTTCGTGGACAGTCGCGTGGTTGGCTCGGGTTCGGTCGGCGAAGCGGTGACCCCTTGGCCAGGGGGAGCCGGACGGGTCTTCGAACTTCTCGAGCTCGGGGGCAGGCTGGGCTGGATCTGGCGCCAGCACCCGCAGGCATCCGCGGTGGTCTGCGACACAACGCTCGGCGGCTTCGCTCAGGTTGTGCCAGAGGTGCCACCTGTCAGCCACCTGCACCGCCTGGGGCGCCCCGGCGGTGGCGCCTTCTGCGAAGAACGGTGCCCGATCGCGGCAGACCACCTCTACCCCTGGTCGCTTCGCGAGCCAAGCGGCCAGGCTGGAGGCTTCCCGGTCTGGCAGCAGGTCCACCGGGCGTCGGCTTTCGACGTCGACCAGAACGGTCCCGTAGTGGCGGCCTTTGCGGGTCGCGTACTCATCGACGCCGACGACGCGCGGGGCGGGAATTTCCGGGTCGGGCAAGGATTCGACCAGCCGCAGCACCGTGCTGCGGCTGACGGACAAGCCGAAGACTCTCGCCAGACGGGCCCCGGCCCGACCGGCGAGCGCGAGGCCGACATCGGCCAGTGTCGACCGCAGGCGCTCGGTTCGCCGGCCGTAACGACGGGTCAGCCCCGGCATCTGCTCGACGAAGGTCCGCCGCCCGCACGAGATGACCGGGCAGAGGAACCTGCGGACCCGCAGGCAGAGGACGACCCGTCTGCCACCGCTGGGCACATCAGCGGGAAACCGCAGATAAGAGCTGTGAATCCGCCGCGACCAGCTTCCACAGCCAGGGCAATCGGACCCGGCCACCGTCCTCTGGGCCTCGATGCGTACCGCTTCGTCGGTCACGTCGACCGACAGCACAGCCACGTCCGAGATCGACGGGAACAGTAACTCCTCCAGCCGGAGCACTACTTCTTCCACGGGCCGAACTGTCAGCCACACCGCACTGGGGACGAGTCATTTTCAGGCAGCTTCCCGAGGCCCCGCCCGCCCGACAAACGTCACTCCGCGTGATGGTTCACGGAAAGTGAGCCAGAACCAGAACGTGGACCTTCCCCGTCAGCCTGGTCGAGATGGGCGCCCGCTGCATCACGAGCCGACGGCCCCGACTCCTACTGTCGTACGCAGAGTAGATGTCAGGGCGGGCGCAGCTGCTGTGCGCTCTGCCCGCCCGGGCCTATCCGTACGAGATCGCGGTCCCGTAGGCCACCAGGTACCAGGAACCAGCGTCCGTCCCTTTCTGGATGGTCGTCAGCCGTGCGCCGATGACCTCGGCGGCCCCGACTCCGGCCGCGCTCACGCTCAGAGAAGAGAACGCATCGCCGGGGAAGACCTGTAGGTCGCCCCAAACGACCCACCTGGAAGCTACAGGTCGGTCCATCCTCTGGGGGGTATCGACGGTGAGGACCGGGACCGGAAAGGAAAGTTTTCTCGCCATGCCTCTGCCATACCGCCGTTCCGGCGGAACAAACGACTCCCGGCGCCCTACCCGCACCAGCGGTACCCAACGGCGAGACACTGTCGTCATGAGCACTACCCGCCGCCCGCGGGTCCCGTCGTCAGGCGGGGGCCGGGCCGTCAGGCGCGGCATCAGAGTCGTCAGGCTCTCCGCCCCTGAGGTGCGCCCCAGCCCACCGTGCTCGGCTGCCAGGGCGCGGCGGTGGGGTGGCTGCGTCGTGGGGGCGGTACTCGGTGGGGTGCTGGCCGGGGAAGCACGGCGCAGGGGCGGGGCAATTGGTTCGGCCAGGGCCGCGCCGAGCACCGCCCCCACGACGCAGCCACCGGCGTCTCGGGGAGCGTGCGCGCTGTGAGGCCGGTCGAGTGCGAACCGCCGCGCCCTGGCCTTCGCCGAGCCCGGTGCGCCCTGGCCGTGGGTGCGCCCCTCGTTCCTGCCTCGCTGCGCCCAGCCTCCTGCGACACGTGCCCGCCGCTGCGCCCCGATCCGGGTCAGATCCAGCGGTAGTTGGAGTCGTTGAGTTCGGGCAGGAGAGCGGCGCCGGCGTCGAGGTCGACGGCTGGGGTGGTGAGGTCTGCGACGGGCACGGGCGGGAAGAGGGCCAAGTCTTTGGTCTCCTGCCGGCGGATCCAGACCAGTTCGCCGACGCCGGCGGTGTCGTCGTGTTCTGTCGCGCTGAGGGTTCCACGGACGTGGTCACTGATGCTCAGGCGGAAGACCATGTGGAGTTTGCGGGGCGGAGTGCTTCCGGGGCGGCTGACCATGGCATCGAGCAGCCATGTGAAGCGGGGGGCGGCGTCGGCCTGGTCGACGTCAAGGTTGAGTTCTTCCTTGAGTTCGCGGGCGAGGGCGGCCGGAAGCGGTTCGCCTGGATCGACGTTTCCGCCGGGCACGGTGTACTGCTCGGTGCCGTTCTTGACCCGTTTGATGAGGGCGATCTCGTCACCGTTGAAGATGAGTGCCGCCACGCGGATCTTGATGCGGTGGAACGGTGCTTCGGCGTTCACGGGATGGCATGCCCTTCGTCGGTAGTGGTCTCGGTGGTGCGGGCGGCCGTGCGGCGGTTGCCCATCCCGGGTCGGCGTGCCTGCCAGCCGGTGATGTCGCTCCAGGTGCGCATGCGGTCGGGTCCTACGGGCGGGAAGGGGTTGTTGGATCCGGGTGGATACAGGCGCGGGTAGTTGCGGACCTCGGTGTAGTCACGGTCCAGCCGGCGGGCAATCTCGGCGAGCGTCACCCGATCCTTGCCGGGCCACTGCCTTGCCGGTGGCGGGGCAGGGCCGGCCCCGGAGGTATTCGCCCGGTGCAGCTCGACCGCGGCCTTCACCGCGTCGCGGAAGTCGCGGAAGTAGACCTTGGCGGGCCTCCCCCGTGTCGAACGTCGCTTCCCGATGCCGTCCACGGCGGCCGGCCATTGCGGCCGCTTCGTCCACTCCTTGCTGACCGTCGCCTCGCTGACGCCGTAGGCGGCAGCGATGTGGGACACGGTCCAGTAGTCGGGCGCGTTCCAGTGGAGGATCTCGACCATGGCCTGTCCTCCCTGTGGTTTTTTCCAAAACTACTACGGGGCAGGCCACGGGGATCGGAGTACTCCCTGGAGTAGAGAGGAAGGCGGGGTGGCCCTCTTGCCCACCACCGGATCACTTATTTATCACTATCAAAAATCATGTTGCTGGCGTCCATCCAGAGAACGGAGTGACTGATGGGGACGCCAACGGCCCGGCGAGCTGATCGACGCCGCGCAGATCCTCGAGGAGTTCGGCGGCTCACGCTCGCGTCTGAGCGAATGGGTACGTGACAGGGAGACGACCGCCTTCCCGGCCGTCCACCACACCGAGGGGCGCAAGCAGTACTGCGAGAAGTCCGCGGTCGCCGAATGGTTCGCGGAACGCTCCGCCCGTCCCACGGCATCACTCGAGGCCGTCGCCGGCACCGGCGACGCCGCCGACCTGCTCTCCCCGAGCGACGTCGCAGCGCTTCTCGGCTACAAGAACGCCACCACGATCCACGCCTACCTCAAGGAGCGCCCCGGCTACTTCCCCGAACCGAACTACACCGGCAGACTCCCCACCACGCCAGCCCGGCCGGGGCGCCCTAACACCACGTGGTGGCAACGGGGCACCATCACCGCCTGGATCGCCGGCCGACCGGGCAAGGGAAACACCCTCCCCAAGACGGGCGTACCCCGCATCACCCCGGCCCCAGCACCCACCGCGGACGGCCAGCCCGGGGACCTGCTCACCGCCGCGGAAGCGGCCCCCCTCCTCGGGTACACCACCACTGCCAGCTTCACCAGCGCCCTGGCCCAGAACCGTTTCCCCGAGCTCCTCGAGCCGGACGCGCTCATCGCCGGCACCCGCGGCCGCCCCCGCCGCGCATGGAAGCGTCACCGCATCACCGCCGCCGCCGAGAACCGCGCCGAGGCAGGACAGGAAGCCTGACCCTTGTGGCAGGCGGCAGTCCATAGACAGCGCCGGCTGGCACGCGGGAGTCCCCTATGTCGAACGGACCGGGGCACGGGACGCTCGGGGTGTGGGCAGGCGGAGGTGTGGCCGTGGTCCTACAGGACCACACCCGCTCGGCGGTCATAAGCCGTGGATGTTGGTCGTGACGACGTCACGGCGCTCCCAGGCCACCTCGTCGTACGGATGCACGCCGGGGGCGATGTGGATGCGCTCAATACGCAGGCCCTTGCTCGCCGACTTGGCTCCCTTGGTCACATCCGTGGCACAGGTGGGCGATGGGACCCATTCCCCGAGGTCAGGCGTGTGACATCGCCTTGTGTGACTGCTCGTGTGACCGTTTGTGTGACTGCGGAGCAGGAGCAACTTCCTCTTCGTCTGCTTCCCTGTCACGCGACCTCAACGGCGTTCGGACGGCATTGCCTCGGGTGCCGGCGCTCGTTGCACTGGGCGCGCATAGGGCCATACGGACGCGGGTGACAGGCGGCAGGTTGTTCGTTCCCGCAGACCGACGCGGGACGCCCCGCCCCTGGCAGCTGCGAGGGGCGGGGCGGATGCGGTGATGAAGGTGGTCAGGCACCGATGCCGACCGAGGAGATGTGGGCGTAGGCGTTGTAGTCGGAGTCGAGGTCGCTGATGACGTCGTCCCAGATCTCGTCGACCGTGTCGGAGTCCTGGGCGGCCCAGGCGTCGACGAGGTCGCCCCAGATGTACCGGACGGTGATGGACCGCTGCTGGAGGGTGGGGCGGAAGCATTCGGCGGGGACGTGACTCTGCTCTACGGGGTAGATCTCCATGCGGCGGCCGCGGCCGTCGTTGACAGTCCTTCGGGTGCGGCCCTGTGTGCATCCGGCGCGGACGCCCTGGGGGCATTCGCGCCGGTTCCGGGGCTGTGTCAGCTGACGCGGCGCTTGGCGAGCCAGTCGACCATGGCGGGGTCGTGGTGGTCGAAGAAGAGGGTGTTGCCGGTGTCGAGGGTCGCGATGGCGGCCATCTGCTCGTTGGTGAGTTCGAAGTCGAAGATGTCGATGTTCTCGGCCATCCGCTCGGCGCGGACGGACTTGGGGATGGCGATGACGCCTCGCTGGGTGAGCCAGCGCAGGACGACCTGGGCGACGGACTTGTCGTACTCCTTGCCGATCTCGGCCAGGAGCGGGTTGGTGAACAGGTCGTTCTTTCCCTCGGCGAAGCCGCCCCAGGACTGGTGCTGGACGCCGTGCTCTCGCATCAGGTCCTGGTAGTCGGTGCGCTGGAAGAAGGGGTGGGTCTCGATCTGGTTGACGGCCGGCATGATCTCGTTGTTGAGGATCAGGTCGATCAGCCGGTCGGGGTAGAAGTTGGCGACGCCGATCGCTTTCGCGAGGCCCTCGCGGTTGAGGGCTTCCATGGCGCGCCACTGGCCGTAGACGTCGCCGAAGGGCTGGTGCATCAGGTACAGGTCGAGGTGGTCGAGGCCGAGCTTGGTCAGGGAGGTCTCGAAGGCGCGCCGGGTGTTGTCCTCGGCGGGGGCGTCCTGGACCCACAGCTTGGTGGTGACGAAGAGCTCTTCACGCGGGATGCCGCTGTTCTTGATGGCGCGGCCGACGGCTTCTTCGTTGCCGTAGGCGGCGGCGGTGTCCAGGAGGCGGTAGCCGGCGGCGAGGGCGTCGGTGACGGCCTGCTCGGTCTGCTCCGGCGGGATCTGGTAGACGCCGAAGCCGAGGACGGGCATCTGGACACTGTTGTTCAGGGTGACGTGCTGCATGGTTCTTCCGTTCTGTGCAGGTGCGGGGGCTGGACGGTCTGATGAGGGCCAGGCGGTTTTGTGGGTTCTCCGCTTCCGGGTAGGGCGCTGTTGGTCGCTGGTTGATGGGTGGTTCTCGGTCACGCTTGCGCACCGTGGTGGTCCTCGCGCGCCGGCAGGGCCCGAAGGCGAAGGGTTGCCGCGACGGTGACGAGGACGGTGGCCGCGGCGATCAGCAGGCTGATGCGCAGGCCGTGGGCAAAGCCGGACGGCTCGGCGACCAGGGCGCCGAAGACGGCGACGGCCAGGGCGCCGCCGGTCTGGCGGGAGGTGTTGAGGATCCCGCTGGCGGTGCCGGCCCGCTCGGCGGGCACGCTCTCCAGCAGCAGGGCGGTCAGCGCCGTGACGGCCAGGGCGCCCCCGGCGCCGATCGGCACCATCAGCACGACCAGCAGCCACACAGGAGCTGTGGCCAGCACGGCGGTCATCGCGAGCAGGCCGCCGATGATCAGGGCCTGCCCCAGGATGATGGGGGTGCGGGCGCCGAAGCGGTTGGCCAGGCGGGCGGCGACGGGCCCCATTGCGGCGGTGGTCAGCGCCATCGGCAGGAACGCGGTGCCGGTGGCGAGCGGGCTCAGGCCGCGCGTCTGCTGCAGGTACAGGCCGATCAGGAAGATCATCCCGTAGAAGGCGACGTTCAGCGCAAAGCCGACGGCCGACGACAAAGACATGACACGGCTGCGCAGCAGCGGCAGCGGAGTCATCGGATGCCGGCCGCGGGCCTGCGCGATCACGAACACACTCGCCGCGACGACGGTGACGGCAAGCGCCATCAGGACCGGGGTGGTCGTGAAGCCGTCTGCGCCGCCCTCGATGGCCGCGAAGGTCAGTGCCCCCATCGCGACGACCGCGGCGATCTGCCCGGTCCAGTCGAACGGTGCCGGCCGTGCCGGGGAGCGGGCGGCCCTGCGCAGCAGGAGCAGGGCCGCCGCGCCGACGGGCAGGTTGACGAAGAAGATCAGCCGCCAGTCGGCCATGGTGAGCAGCCCGCCGGCCACCGGTCCGGCCGCGGAGCCGGCCGAGCCGCCCACGCCCCACAGGGCGATCGCCTTCGCCCGTCGGGCCGGGTCGGGGAACGTCTCGCGCAGCAGGGCCAGCGAGGAGGGCAGGACCAGGGCGGCGCCCACGCCCTGCGCGATCCGGGCCGCGACCAGGATGCCGAGGCCGGGGGCCAGGCCGCACACGACGGAAGCGGCCGTGAACAGGGCCAGGCCGGCGGCGAACGCCTGCCGGGCGCCGATCCGGTCGCTGATCGAACCGGCGCAGAGCAGGAACGCGGCGAAGGCGAGGGTGTAGCCGTCGACGACCCACTGCAGTCCGGACATCCCGCCGCCCAGTCCGTCTCGGATCGACGGCAGCGCCACGTTCACGATCAGCGCGTCCAGCGTGATCGTGAAGAAGCCCAGCAGCACCGCGGCCAGCGCCGCACGGGCCCCGGCCGTGATGGCGGCCGCCGACGGACCGGAGGGGGCCGGTCGCGTGGGGGCCTGGGGCATGAAAGGCATGGCGTAGCTCCGGGAGACGTGGGGTGGGCTGGCGTTCCTCCACCTTCGCGTCGTTTCCCGCCCTGTGGCAGGCCGGGCTGTTCGGGGGTAGTGACAGGGCCCCCCACCGGGCTGCCGACCAGGTCATGGCGGTGTGAGACTGAACCCATGGCACACCAGCCCCCCACCCCGACCAGTGACGGCGGCGGGACGGAACTGGGCCGCTTCCTGCGGGCCCGCCGCACCCAGACACGCCCCGAGCAGGTCGGCCTCACCATCGGCGCCCGCCTGCGCCGTACCCCGGGCCTGCGACGCGAAGAGCTCGCCACCCTGGCGGGAATCAGCATCGACTACTACGTGCGCCTGGAGCGCGGCAAGGAGACCCGGCCCAGCCCCGCCGTCCTCGACGCCCTCGCCCGCGCGCTCCACCTCGACGACCAGGAGCACCAGCACCTGCGCGAGCTCGCCGTCCACGCCGCCCGCTACGCCCCCGAACCGCCCCCGGCACCCAGTCGCACCGTGCGCCCGCACCTGAAGCTGCTGCTGGAGACGATGCGGCCCAACCCCGCGTACATCGTCAGCCGCAGCATGGACTTCCTCGCGTCCAATCCCGGAGGGCTCGCGCTCTACGCGGGCCTGGCCGACTGGCCGGTCAAGCAGCGCAACCTCGCCCGCTACCTCTTCCTCCACCCCGCCTCACGCGACCTGTTCCCCGACTGGGACCGCCAGGTCCGCGCCTGCGTCGTCCGTCTGCGCGCCACCGCCGGCACCATCCCCGACGCACCCGACCTGACCAACCTCGTCGGCGAGCTCCTTCTCAAGAGCCCGGACTTCGCACGGCTCTGGGAACGCTACGAGGTCACCGGCAACAAGCCCGCCCGCAAGACCTTCCACCACCCGCAAGTCGGCACCATGCACCTCACCGGCCAATCCATGTTCCTCGACGGCACCCCCGGGCAACGCCTCGGCGTCTACACCGCCGAACCCGACACCCCCGACCACGACGCCATGATCCTGCTCGACCTGACCGCACCCAAGCCCGACCGCGCCCCGACTACGAAGGACGAAAAGCAGCAGCGCACGGACTCCTGAACCGACTTCCGGAGCCCGGCCCCCGGAACCTCATGGAATAGCGCATCCAGAAAGCGTCTCTTCACCAGTACAGGACCTCCCGTACAGGACCTCCCGTACAGGGCCTCCTCGCCGCGCAGCCACAGCCACAGCCACAGCCACAGCCACAGCAGTAGGAACGCTGGTGCGGACCGCTCAGCCACCCGCGCCAGGCACGAATACCCCACGGCTCGAACGACGCTCCCACCAACTATGCAGCCCCTCATAGCGAACTCTTCCAAGCAGACCTAGGCTGAGCTGCGAGGACGCACGGGGGAGCAGGGAGATGGGTACGGACCCGGGTGGGGGTACGGGGGGCGGCGAAGAGCGCAGAGGACTGCGAGGCTCTCCTGATCTCTGCGGTCTAGGCCGCGGACACGGAGCTGGTGAGGTCCTTGCTCCAGGACGACAGCAATTACAGGGTGCGTGACCAGGCGTTCTGTCTGGCGGTCCGGTCGTACTGCGGACACATCGCCCAACTGCTGCTCCAGTACGGTGCAGATCCCTCCCAGTGCACATCGGACGAGCTGCTACCGCTGCGCGAGGCGGTCGAATCGGGCTCGCCCACGCTGGTCGAGGCACTCCTGGACCACATCAAAAAGATCAAGAGACAGCTCTACGGCCGAGCCGGCTTCCCCCTGCTCCGGAAGATGATCCTGCTGCAGTAGCCCGGGAATAGTGTCTTGCTGATGCGGGTTCGGCGGGCTAGAACTTCGTGTGATCACTTTTGTGTGTGCCGCCTGCGGCCGCCCTCTGACCAGGGCTGTACAGCTGTCCGAAACCCTGGTCAGGCCAGAGTTCGACGGGCGAATCGGACCCGACGGGTATCGCCGAGCCCCGGCCACGATGCCTATGGGGTGCTATGCCCTGGAGCCCGAGCCATGGGGAGCCCCGTTCCTGCCGACCGACGAACCCGTCGCGGTGTTTCCCGGCGGGCCTTGTGTCGGCGATCCGAACGGAGACGGGTTCCTGACTTCCGCGGGCCCCCGAAACACGATCGTTCTCCATCCCGACGACGCACCAGACCTACTGCCCGACCTCGAGGGAGACCACACAGGCTGCTGCGGCTGGCATGGCCACAGCGGCCTGAACCGGCTGTGCCCATGTGGCACTGCCGTAGGAACAGAGATCAGCGAGTGTTCCACCGCGTACGAACTCCACCTCGACCCAGCACAGATCCATGCGCTGGATGCCAACATCGTCGGACCACCGTCAAATTTCGGTGAAGCAGAACATTAGGCATGGAGCTGAGGCTCAACCTCCCACATCATCGAACGCCCCGATGACTCTCCGCGATCGCTCCCCAAGATCTGTGCCAGAACCACCTTCTCGTGTACAAAGCCAGCAGGACAACTGTGATTGCAGACGGCGGCTACCGCGGGACCCGCCTGGTCATCCCGCACCGCCGTGAACGCGGCCAGGCCGAACTCCCGGCCTGGAAAGAGGGACACAACATTTCTCACCGCAAGGTCCGCGCCCGCGTCGAGCACGCCTTCGCCCGTATGAAGACCTGGAAGATCCTCCGCGACTGCCGCCTCAAGGGCGACGGCGTCCCCCACGCCCGGCTCGGCATCGCTCGCCTGCACAACCTCGCGCTCACCGGCTGAAAGCCGAACAAACTGGTCACTAGCCCGTCGTAGATCATTTACGGGACAGCGCTTAGCGTGGGCTTGTCCGTTCGGGCAGACGCCCCGTCACGACATCGGGGAGTCCATCGGCTTGGCTCGCTGCGGGTGGAGCGTCTCGTGCCGGGCCAGCATCGCCACGAACTCGGCGATCTTCCGGGTGCGCGTCTCGGCTCGCTTGACGGCATTGACCCGGTTGATGAGGGCGAAGCGGTTGGTCTTGGTGAGCACCTCGAACATCGCCTGCGCCGCCGGGTCGGCGGCGATCGCGGCCAGCAGGTCGGCCGGCACCTCCGCTTCCGATGACGGCGCATAGGCGGCCGTCCACCGCCCGTCGGCCTTCGCGGCGTCCACCGCGGCGCGGCCGGCGGGCATCATCAGGCCGGCCGCCTCCAACCGTGCCACGTTGGCGACGTTGCGCTGGGACCAGACGCTGCGGGGCCGGCGCGGGGTGAACCGCCTCCAGGAACTGCCCTCGTCACGCTTGCGGGCCTGCCCGTCGATCCAGCCGAAGCACAGCGCCTCGTCGACCGCCTGCTGCCAGGTCAGCGTGGTGACCGAGCCGCCCTTCCTGGTCAGGGCGAGCCACACACCCGGAGAGGCGGTGTGGTTGTCCAGCAGCCACGCGCGCAGCGCCGCGCTGTCAGCAACGATCAACTCGTCCAGCTCGGTTCCGGTCACCACCTCAGGTTAGCCGCAACCCCTGTGGCGACCTGTCGGGGTGAATCGTCGAGCCCGCAGCGTCGGTGCCGGCCTGTCTCGCCCTCACCGAAGCCACCGTGGACAACGACTGCCTGCACATCACCACCCCGGCTCCCACACACCCGGCTACCTGCCGCACGAACTAGAGCCCGAGCACGTTCGGACCGCGACACTCGAGCAGGGACAGCCGCCCCCGGGCTCGCACACGGGGCCAGGCAAGGTCAGGAAGCCGTATCCACGGTGTAGGTCAGCATCACGCAGCCCTCAGTTCCCGCGCTTCCGGGATCGGACGGTCGCCGGCGGGGGCCGGGGTCGCAAAAGGGACCATCCCCACGCGCGCGGGGAGCAGTGTTCGGCCCTCGAGCCTTCAAGATCGCGACGGGGACCATCCCCGCGGACGCGGGGAGCAGTCGATGACCTGCCGTTCTACCGCACGCCGAGCCTCAGCTGAACCACTTCCACGAACCAGACGCCCCTCCCCCAGCGCCGACCCAGCCGCATACAGAAAGCCGTCGACGCCCCGACCCCATACCTGCGGGCACAGAGAGCAGCCGCAAGAACAGGCACCAGCGGAAGGCGCCGGCCAGCATGGTGTCCCATACCCGCGCGAGCGGAGAGCAGTGGCTGGCTTTGTTCACGGGGAACGCAACGCAGGCCGTGTTCGTGCACGCCCGCAAGGGACCATCCCCGCGGCCCTGTTCACGGCAACCGACTCTGGCTCAACTTCTGTGGTGCGCATCCGCCTCGGTGGCAGGGGGTGTCAACCCGACATGAGCACGATGTACCAGCTTCCAGGTCTGACAGACGGCGACGAGCGCCACCACGGCTGCGAACACCGTGAAGAGACCAGCCGCAATCGGGCTCTTACACCTGGCCGCGATCACGACCATGCAAACGAAGACAGCCCAGTCCGGCCAGGTTCGCTTCAACACCTCTGCCACGCCACTCATGACACCTACCGGCCGGACAGTAGCCCACTCGGCGAGGACGTCGCTCAACGTGTGCGGGTCACAGACGTTTATGCCAGAACCTGAGAACGGGCGGCGTCCTGTTGAGGCAGCCGTGGACGGTCCTCGGGATCGAACATCGCCGGCTCGCCGTGACACGACCGATCGCCATCGCGGGCTTTGCCGGATGGCGGTCGGTCGTGTCTCAGTTCAGCCGGGTGGCCGCGTACGCCTCAATGGCGTCGCGCTGGTACGCCGCAGGGGAGGACGTACCTTCCCTGATGATCGATCGATAGGTCATCGAGCAAGGCCGACGTGGGCGTGTCGGAGCGGCCGGACTCGCTATGGCCTTCAAGCTGGTCGAGTCCACCCAAGCCCGCTGGCGATCCGTCGACGGCGCCCACCTGGTGCCACTGGTGCGGGCCGGGGCCCGCTTCGAACACGGCCAACTCGTCGAACGCCCCGAGACCGTCGCGGCATGAATGACCTCAAGTGATCTGCAGGTCTTGACCGTTGCCCTCTGAGTGTTCAGACCGGCTCAAACGTTCGGCCAGGAAGGCGAGGATCTCGTCCCTGGCCTTCAGCGTGGGATGTCCGTCCTCGTCGACGAGGTGGGCGGTGACAACGCTGTGGGGGGACCCGACCACGTTGCGGAAGAACGGGGGCGGGTTCGTGTTTGCAGAACTGCCCGGAAGGACGCGGCCGTCGAAGGCGTCGCCGAGGAGTGCTTGGTACGCGGCGAAGCGCTGCCCGGTGCACCAGCGGTCGTCGTCGAAGCGGTAGGCGAGGATCTTCAGTCCGTCGCGCGCGATGCGGTCTTGGACCGCGCGCGCGTCCTCTTCGCTCATCTCGAGTCCGGCGGGATCGTCCAGCGGCAGTGACGGGTGGTTGACCACTGGCGCGATGACAGCCGGCTCAATCGCCATGGTGAGTGCGAAGTTGCCGGTGAAACACAGTCCGATCGCACCGACTCCCGGACCGCCGCACTCGGCGTGGGCTTGGCGCGCCAGCCCGCGCAGCCACGCCGCGACGGGGCTGGTGCCGCCTCCCGCAAACGCACGGAACTCGGCACTCACACACGCGCGACGGACTACCTCCTCACCACCCTCGACCGTGGGATAGGCACCGTCGACCCCGAAGAGCGAGGGAACGTAGACGGTGAAACCCGCATCCCGCACCCACCGCGCCAGCCGAAGGACGTCAGGACTGATACCGGGCATCTCCGGCATCAACACGACGGCTAGTCCAGAACCCGCGACATGCACCGTCTTCACCACCCCGTCCACGTCCACCAGCCGGCGGGAGAAGTCCATGATCGCGTCGTCAAGACGTCCGTTGGGAGCACTCATGGCGACAGCGTGGACTGATGTACCCGCACAGGCGATAGGCTAGATCGCCATGTAAAGGGGCAATCTCGCCATAGGCATGATGCTCAGGAGGCGAGCGTGAGCGCGCTGCGGGTTGGTGTCCTGGCCTATCCAGGCTGCTTCGCGTCCGAAGTGTTCGGCGTACCCGATCTATTGACGATGGCCACGCACGTTGCCGGTCCGGACCGCGCCGGCTACGAGGTGTCGATTGTTTCGCCTCGTCGTCGCGTCGCCGCATCAGGTGGTGCGGCGTTGGCCGTCTCTCCGCTGCGCGAGGTCGACGTTCTTGTCGTGCCAGGGTTCGAGCTCGTACCGGGCCTCGACGTGGACGCGAAGCTCGTAGCCCTCGCCCCTGAAATTGCAGCGATCCGCTCACACGCCGCTGCGGGTAATACCGTCGTCTCGATCTGCGTCGGTGCGTTCCTGCTCGCCGAGGCAGGGCTTCTCAACCGACG
The DNA here is from genome assembly GCF_042262805.1 of Streptomyces sp. NPDC056361. NCBI lineage: Bacteria > Bacillati > Actinomycetota > Actinomycetes > Kitasatosporales > Streptomycetaceae > Streptomyces > Streptomyces sp. NPDC056361. The sequence continues at coordinate 96,798 of NZ_JBHJQI010000007.1, read as the reverse complement.
CCGGGCTACGACGGCATGGTTCCTCGCCGACGAATTGGCTCGACGCTGTCCGGAGACTGATGTCCGACCCGAACGTCTGGTCGTCACCGACAAGGGGGTGACGACGACGGCGGCCTTCAGCGCCATGTACGACTTCGCACTGGAACTTATCCGCCAACACAGCGGTACCGACGTGGCACGGACAACCGCGCGGGTGGCGCTCCTCGACAATGCGCGGTCGTCCCAGACTCCATACGTCGACGCGCGACTTCTTCCGCAGCCCGGAAACGAGTTCTCCCGCAAGGTCATGCGGCACCTCGACCAAAACCTCGCCGCCCGATACGACCTCGCCGCGTTGGCGGACACACTCAGGGTCAGCACTCGGACTCTGCTGCGGCGCTTCGCGGACGCGACCGGCCAGAGTCCTCTCGAGTACCTACAGTCGTCGCGCGTCCGTCGCGCCCGCCACCTCCTTGAGACCACAGACCGAACCGTCGCCAGCATCTCCGCAGCGGTCGGGTACAAGGACTCCGGAACCTTCGCTGCTCTCTTCGCCAAGCACACCGGACGACGCCCAAGGGACTACCGCGCAACCTTCCGGCGTGGTGCCAACTGATGGCGGCCTTCCCTGGTGCGAGCTCGCCGGACTCCAGCGCGAAGACCGTGGACAGGGTGATGGCCATGCGCTCGGCGAGCTCCTTCTGGGTCATCGCCTGTTCGTCGCAGATCTCGCGGACCCGGTAGGCGCGGATCTCGGGGTCGAAGCGCGCACGGTGCTTCGCGATGGTGCTCCTCATTCGGACGCCATTTGCGCGGTCCGGAGCGAGAAGAAGATCGACGATCAGTCACACCGTGACGAGGACCATCCCCGCGCAGGCGAGGAAGGGGGTGAGGAACGTATTCACGTCCCGGATCTGCTCGGGGCCTTCCCCGCGCGAGCGCGGAGCAGCCGCCCCCGGTGGCAGTCGACAGCACGAGTTGCCGACCAGGCGGGGCGGAACCGCCCAGTGGTCCCTGGGAGGTTGCATGGTCTTGGACAGGCGGCGTGTGCGGACGACCGTGATCGGTGACGCAGTGTCCGAGTCTCCGGTGGTCTTGCAGCTGGAAGCGGTAGAGCTCAATGAGTTCCGGCGCCTGTACGCCGGTGACGGGCTGACGGTGGATGTGGAGGCCGCCCGCAAGGCGGCCTCCACATCCTGGTAGCCCTGGGGTCAGTGCCGGACCGTCCAGGACTGCTGGTCCTGGATGGTCGCGGCGATCGCCGGGTCGCGCACGGCGTCGGTGCGGTCGGTGACGATGACGGTGAGGCTGTGGCTGCGGAGGTCCCGCGAGTCCAGGTGGAGCGCGGCGACGGGCACGGCGGTCCGGCCTGCCTGAGCGGTCAGCGGCTTGCCGTCGAGGTACCACTGGACGTCGAGCTGCTGCTGCTCGCCCGCCAGCCGCGGCACCTCGACGCGCGCAGTGTCGCGCTGGCGCAGCGTGCGGTCGGTGGGGGTAAGGGCGGTCGCGACGGAGGCGTGGCGGTAGAAGCCGGCGATCATCGCTTCGCGGCCGGGGAGGTTGAAGGGTTTGCCGAGCACCCGCATGATCGAGGCGTCGGTGGGCCGGTTGAGGCCGGCCACGTAGTAGCCGCCGCCCTGGTGCGCGCCAACCGTGCCGCCGTCGGGAGAGGTCTCGCCGAGCCAGCGGTACCACTTGGTCCGCTGGACGCCGATGGCGTCCGCGCTCAGGGTGGAGATGTTGGATTCCGCGGGCTCCGCGCCGGTGTACTGCTCGTATCCGGGGTAGCCGGGGTAGAAGTACTCGTCGGCGAGCTTGCCGAGCGAGTGGCCGGTCTCGTGGATGGCGACCTGGCCGGACCGGTCGTTGCGGGCGGAGGCGGTGGAGATGCCCTCGTAACCGAGCTTCTTGCTGGGCGTGTTGTAGCCGGCGCCGCCGTACTTGGTGCTGTTGGACAGGACGATGACGAGGTCGGCCTCGGGAGCCTTGGCGACGTACGAGTCGACCTTCTGCTCGTCGATGCAGAGCAGCCGCTCGATGCCGTCGCACCAGAAGTACGAGCCGAGGGCGGTGTCCTTGACGACGTCCCGGCCCGGGTCGCCGGAGACTCCGGAGTCGTTCGAGACGGCGTCGACGGTCCAGACGTTGAAGAGGTTCTGGTAGGTGGTGTACGGCTCGACGGCCGTCACCTCGGCCCACTTCTCCTTGGCATCGACGTGGAACCGATCCAGTTCGGCGGCGGTGTAGCCGTCGCCGATGACGACCACGTCGAGGCGGTCGGCGGTGGGGCCGTTGTCGACAACCTTGGTGACATCGCTGTCGGCCCGGGTCTCGGCCGCAGAGAGCGGGGCGGTGGTAAGGGCCTTGCGGGCGGACGGCACCCAGGTGTAGCCGGAGCCGGCCTCGTGGTGCCCGTGCTGACCGCTTTCGACATGTTCGTGGCCGGGTATCTCGACCTTGACCTGCCCGGTCGTCTCCGGGTCGGCGCCCGCGGAAGCGGAGCCGGGGGTGACGGCGAGGGCGGTCATGACGGCGGCGGCCATCGTGGCCGCCGCCATTGATCTGCGTATGGACGGGCGCAACAATCTCTCCCCAGGACAAGCATCTTAAGTGCACGTATCAATGCGGTTAACAGGGCGCTTAACATAGGGCTCCCTGCCAGTGCCGCACAATGCCCTTGCGGATGTGAAACCGCAGAAGAGGAACGCACCATGGACGAACCGGCAGTCATCGGACAGCGCGTACAGCGCCTGCGTGCCGAACGAGGCCTGACGCAGCGGCAACTGGCCGAGCCCGCCTACACGGCCGCGTACATCTCCACACTGGAGTCCGGCAAGGTACGCCCCTCCGAGACCGCTCTGCGCTTCCTGGCCGAGCGGCTCGACACCACCTACGAGGAGCTGACCACCGGCCGCCCCGCCCGGCTCGCCACCGAGCTGCGCCTCGCCCTCACCGACGCCCGCCGCCTGCTCGCCACTGGCACCCTCGGCGAGGCCGCCGCCCGCTACCGGGAACTGCTCGCCGAGGCCGAAGAACTCGCCCTGGAGCCCGAGCGGGCCGACGCGCTCACCGGGCTCGGCGAATGCGCCCTGGAGAGCGGCGAACTGAACTCCGCCCGAGAGCACTTCGAGTCGGCGGAGCGACTCCTCGCGTCGGTCGGCGCGCCGCTCCCCCGCCGGGTCCGCGCCCTGCGCGGTCGGGCCGTCGCGCACCTGCTCGCCGGTGAACTGCGGTACGCCTGTTACGTCCTGGAGACCGCGCTCGACGAACTGAACGCCCAGGGCCTGCACGACCCGGATGCCCTGATGCTGCTGTACGCGTCCTCCATCGGCCCGTACATGGACATGGGCGCGCACGCCCGGGCTGCCCAGGCCGCCGAACTCGCCCTGGCCCTGACTCCGCAGGTCTCCGACCCGGGCCTGGTCGCCGGCATGCACCGCAGCGTGGCGCGCACCCTGCTCGCCGAGGGACGGGTCGCCGAGGCCGACGCCTCACTCGCCAAGGCGCAAGACCTCTACCAGCAGCTCCAGGCCCGCACCGAGCTGGCCCACTGCCATTGGATGCACGGCTATGTGCACGCCCAGAACGGGGACCTGGAAGGCGCCGAGCGCGAGCTGCGCACCGCCCGCGAGATGCTCGCCGCCCGCCGTGCCGCCCTGTACGCCGCGCAGGTCGAGGTCGAACTGGCCGATGTGCTGCGTCGACGGGGGAAACGCGAGGAGGCGGTGGCCCTGCTGTCCCGGCTGCTGGAGCTCGGTGCGGGCCTCGGCGACGGACGCGGCGCCGTCCACGCCGCGGGCGCCCACCGACTGCTGGGGCTGATCGCCGAGGAGGAGAGCGCGGACGAACGCGCCGAGGAACACTACGTGCTGGCCCTGGCCCTGCTGGAGCGCAGCGGGGCGGCGGGCGATCTGGCAGATATATGCCGACTGCTGGGCGATCTGCTGCGGCGTACGGGCCGTACGGAGGCCGCGCTCGACGTATACCGCACCGGCCTCGGCCACCAGGCGGTGCCGGGCACCACCACGCTCGGCCCGGCGCCCGCGGCGCCGCCCTTCCGCAGCGCCTGGTGATGCCGGCTCCCGGTGATGGCTCTGTCCACGTCGAAAAACAGCGTTCCTCGACACGCAAACAGGAGCGCCCGCCCACCCCGACACCATCGGCCTCCAGCAGAAGCCCCTCAGATCACAGGAACGTTCGAGACCGCCCTGCGGTGGCACCGCTCCCACGAGAAAGGCTCCACAGCTACGCCAACAGCGAGCCCACACCCCACGACGGCACGCACATGACAGAGTTCCGCGACGGCGTGGCAGCCGCGGTCAACGCGCACCTGCGAAAGCGCCGACTCCTCGCGGAGACAGCCCCCAATCTCAGCACCGCCCAGATCACCCACGGCCTGAGCGGCTGTTGCTCTACCGATCTTGGTGGTCGCGAGTCCTAGGGCCTGTCTTCAAAGAGGTCTGACCCAGAGTAGGAGTGACGCGAGGGTGACGGCTGCCTGGTAGGACTCGCGGGTTTTGTCATAGCGAGTGGCGATCGCCCGGTACTGCTTGAGGCGGTTGAAACAGCGTTCGACGACGTTGCGGTGCTTGTAGAGCTGCTTGTCGAAAGCGGGCGGTCGGCCTCCGTCGCGTCCTGGCGGGCGCGATGTCCGCGCTGGTCACGGCGTTCTGGAATGGTGTGGCCGATCCCGCGTTTGCGGAGGTAGGCGCGTATCTTGCGGGAGCTGTAGTCCTTGTCTCCCAGGATGTGGTCCGGGCGGGTGCGAGGCTGGCCCGGCCCGGTCCGAGGGACCTTGATGGTGTCCAGGACGTCCTCGAAGCGGGTGCAGTCGCTGACGTTGCCGCCGGTCAGGACGAAGCCGAGCGGCCGGCCCCGGCCGTCGCAGGCGAGATGGATTTTCGTGGTCAGTCCGCCTCGGGATCGTCCGAGGGCGTGATCACATACTTCGTCCCCCGACCCCGCCCCTTTTTGCGGGCGCCGGCAGCGTGCTGATGGGCTCGCGCGATCGTGGAGTCGACCGACACCAGCCAGTCGATGCCACCGGCCACGTCCTTCTCGGCCTGCACCGCGACGAGCATCCGCGTGAACGTACCGTCAAGCGCCCACCTGCGAAAACGCGTGTAGAGCGTCCGCCAAGGCCCGTACCGCTCCGGCACATCCCGCCATGCCGACCCGGTCCGCAGCTTCCACACAATCCCGTTCAGTACCTTGCGGTCATCCAGCCGCGGCCGCCCGGTCGACGACCGCGGCAGCAGCCCGGACAGCGCTTCCCACTCCAAATCCGACAGCTCATGACGACGCACCATGACCCACGTGATCCCCCATCAGACCCCTTTGAAGACAGACCCTAGGCCGCCGACTCGGTCGAGTACTCCTGGTTTTGCTGAGTTTGCCGGCGAGGCCACCGGTCGTCGGCCGCCGCCCCAGGCCGGTCGAGCGCTGGCGGCGGCCGGTAGGGTCATGCGCCATGACCGACTGGACCGGGGTGCGTGATCGGGTTCTGACTCTGGCAGCAGTGCCGGGCAGCGACAAAGTGTTTGGGGCGAAGGCGCACGGCTTTGCGCTCGATGCCCCTCTAGCCGCCGCCGAGGTGGCCGACCTCGAGGCGTGGCTGGACGTCGATCTGCCCGAGGACTATCGCTCATTCCTTCTGCATGTCGGAGCTGGCGGGGCCGGTCCGGCGTACGGCATTCTCCCAGTGCGGCGGGAGGGTTCTGCAGGCTGGCGCTGGGTCGGAGAGCTCCTTGAGGAGGTCGAGCCGGGCATGTTCGCGGAGCCGTTTCCGGGAGGGTCGAAGCCGGAGGCAACAATCGCGATCCTGGCTGAGCGGCCGTTGCAGGACGACTTCGACGACCTCGCCGATCTCGACGCGGCGTTTGAGGCGTGGGAGGAGCGTCTGGGCGAGGTGCAGTACGACCCACGCCGCACAGCAGGTGCGCTCTGCCTGTGTGATGAGGGCTGCGGGATGATGGTCTGGCTCGTCGTCACCGGCCCGGAACGCGGCCGAATGTGGCGTGACGATCGCTGCAACGGCACGGATCTTCATCCGATGCGCGAGACCGACGGCTCCCTATCAGACTTCGCCAGTTGGTACCTCGGGTGGCTCGCAGCCGCCGAGGCTGCCTGCAGTCTGGACCGATAACCAGAAGTCTGCTGCCGATCTTGGAGATCCGCGAGTTTACGCCTGTCGCCCGGCTGGGGGATCTCCGGCCCGTGCGTGCACAGAGACAGGGCCTCCTGCACAGCTCGTGGGTGTCGAAGTCCACGCGCAACGGGAGGCCCTGTGCCGCAGTCTTCCCGTGCCGCCCTCGCAAGCGTCCAACGCGGCTGCCCGACAGTGTGATTGCCTCGCGCGCACGTACGGGAACGCGGCTGATCACGGGAAGCGTGTGCGACGCTACCCGTCCGACATAACCGACGGTGAATGGGTGGCAGCCCGACCGCTACTGCCGGTGCCGCGCTGGCTACGCGGACGGGGTGGCCAGCCGGAGGCCTACTGCCACCGCGCAATACTGGACGCGATCCTCTACCTGGTCGACAACGGCATGAAGTGACGGGCGATGCCGGCCGTGGCTTTAATCATGATTCCTGGTTCTGGCTCACTTTCCGTGGAGGGCTGACTGACTGTGATGTCAGTGGCGTGTGGTGAGATGGCCGGACTATGCGGTCTGTCGTGAATGACTCCGATCGAGTGCAGTGGTTCTACACCACCTTCGAGAGCGTAGGCCCACTCCGATTCGGCATGAGGCACGAGGAAGCCGGCTCCGCGATGGGGCTGCAGGGGTTCACTGGAACCGCCTCACCCATGCATCAGCGGCACGGTGCCCTTGTGCTCCAAGCTGTCTTTCGAGAGACGGCCGCCCTCACGTACGTAGAGCTCGTAACACGATCATCGTGAGGCACGGTCTACCCTTGCTGGGATGACGTCCCTCGCTGTTACTGCTTCTTCGCACTCATCGGCGTCTGCCGCCATCGTCTACGCGGCGCTCCTGGATGCAGAATCCTGGCCGTTGTGGTCCCCCTATGCTGACGTCGAGTGGGATGTGCCTGCGGGAGTCGACCGACCGGCACGCGTGGGCGACCTGCGCACCATCCGTTCCCGCACTGGACGTATGTGCTGCCGCGAGCGCGTCGCCGAGATGGTTCCCGACCAGCGGTTCAGCTACGAACAGTCCGGAGGGCTGTTCACGTCTCATCAAGGGTCTGTGGACCTGGCCCGAGCCCCCCACGGCGGCACCAACATCACCTGGTCAGCGACCTACCGACACACCCTTCCCCTCTTGGACATGCCCAGGAGACGGCGTCTGCAGGTTTGGGTCCACGATCTCGCGTCATACGCCAACTCGATCGTGATTCGTAACTCCTAGAATTGCAGCAAAAGTCACGATTCGATCTTCTTGAGACGCCTCCAGCAGATGAGGCTGCAGGCGAGGGAAATGAAGGCGTCGTGAAGTTCGGTTCGTCGTTCCCAACGGACGGCGAGGCGTTTGAACTGGTGGAGCAAGGCGAAGGTCTGCTCGACGACATAGCGGAGCTTGCCCAGGCCCTCGATGTTCGGGGCTCCTCTGCGGGAGATGACCGGCAGGATCCGGCGTTTGCGTAGTTCGCGGCGGTGGGGGTCGGAGTCGTAGCCCTTGTCGCCGAGCAGGGCCTGGGGGCGTCGTCGGGGCCGACCGGGGCGTCCGGCGACGGGCGGGATGCCGTCGATCAGGGCGAGGGTCTGGGTGATGTCGTTGACGTTGGCCGCGGTGGTGATGACCTTCAGCGGGGTGCCGCGTCCGTCGCAGATCAGGTGGTGCTTGCTGCCCGCCTTCCGCCGGTCGACCGGCGACGGACCTGTGTCGGCACCCCCTTTTTCGCCCGGACATGGGAGCCGTCGACGCATGCTCGGGACCAGTCCAGCTCGCCGGCCGCGTTCAACTCGGCGAGCAGGATCCGGTGCAGCCGGTCGAAGACCCCGGCCCGCTGCCACCGCTCAAGCCGCCGCCAGCACGTCTGTCCCGAGCCGAATCCCAGCTCCGAGGGCAGCAGTTGCCAGGCGATGTCGTTGATCAGCACATACAGGATGCCCTGCAGGCACTGCCGATCCGGCACCGGCCGCAGGCCAGGAGCCTTCTCCGGCCAGGGCGGCAGCAACGGCTCGATCAGCGCCCACAGGTCATCGTCCACGATCCACGGCCGGGTACTCACACCATTCCGAACGGCCGAATCGTCACACCGGTCACGGCCGACCAGACACGTTCAACAAGATCGTGTTACGAGCTCGTAAGGGCGGTCACTGAGCTCTTTCAGAGCGGCCACTGATCGGTGATGTCGAGGGCAGCGATCGCCCGGACCTCACGGTCCGAAACCGCTCGGGCAGATCCCTCCAGGGCAGGCCAGTGCGGACCTTGAACACGATGCCCTCAAGCACCTGGCGGTGATCCCGCCACCGGCCACGAGCCCGCCCCTCAGGCGGCAATAGCGGCTCAATCACCGCCCAGGCAGCGTCAGAAATTTCCCCATCCCTCACAACCGGACCAACAATTTGATGATCGGAAAGACGCCCCCTTTAGGCGTCATCCCCAAATGATCTTGTAGTGGATCATGGGGCGGCGATACGTTGCCATGACTGTCCGATGCCGAGTGGGAGTTCGTCCGGCCGTTGCTGCCCGCGTCGTTGCGGGGGCGGAAGCGGCTGGACGACCGCAGGGTCCTGAACGGGATCGTGTGGAAGTTCCGGACCGGGACAGCCTGGCGGGACGTGCCCGAGCGGTATGGGCCGTGGCCAACGCTCCACACCCGTTTTCACAGGTGGGCGGCGGACGGGACGTTCGACCGGATGCTGCGGGCCGCGCAGGCGAAAGCGGATGCGGCGGGCGACATCGAGTGGCTGGTGTCCGTCGACTCCACGGTCGTCCGCGCTCACCAGCACGCGGCCGGGGCCCGAGAAGGGGGCTCCGCGGCCCGGCCCTCGGCCGGTCCAGAGGCGGTCTGATCAGCAAGATTCACCCGGACTGCGACGGCAGGGACCGGCCGCTCGCCTTCGTCGTCACGGGCGGCAACACCAACGACTGCACCCGGTTCACCGCCGTGATGGAAGCGATCCGGGTGCCCCGGATCGGGCCGGGGCGGCCCCGGGTCCGACCCGATCATGTCCTGGGCGACATGGGCTACAGCTCCAAGGCCATCCGCGCCTGGCTCCGCCGTCGGGGCATCGCCCACACGATTCCTGAGCGGGCCGACCAGGCCAGCAACCGGGCCCGGCGAGGCAGCCGCGGTGGCCGCCCGCCGGCCTTCGACCGGGAGGTCTACAAGCACCGCAACGTCGTGGAACGCTGCTTCAACCGCCTCAAGCAATGGCGCGGCATCGCCACCCGCTACGACTGTGAGGATGTTCGGGTGCCGCTTCGGGCGGTGGCCTGACCCGCGTTACGACTGGCCCTGGTGCCTTGGTTTTGATCTGTCGGCCACTGTCCGGAGTGGTACTCGCTGCCGCCGGACCGGCGGGCGTGTCCCGATAGGGGCCTTCGCGAGAGGCACCGTCACAGTCCTGACCGCCCTGACCGATCCGGCGATGGCCGCCCAGCTTCCTATGGCTGCAGGAGACAGGTGACCGTGACCAGGACCCGGCCCGCCCCGCTCGACCAAGGCAACCCCGGCATCGTGCTGGGTGTCGACACACACAAGGACGTCCACGTTGCCGCCGTGGTCACGACCGCCGGCGCCTTCGTTGAGAGCCGGAGCTTTCCGACGACCGCCGAGGGCTACGAGCAGTTACTGGACTGGGCCCGGACACTGGGCCACCTCAGCCAAGCCGGGGTGGAGTGCACAGGCTCATACGGCGCCGCACTCAGCCGGTATCTCCATGGTCAGGGCATCACCGTCTTCGAGGTCAACCAGCCCGACAAGGCCACCCGCCGGCGCCGCGGCAAGAGCGACATCGTCGATGCCGAGGCCGCGGCCCACGCAGTGATCACCGGTAGGGCGACCGCGAAGGCCGGCGACGGGCCCGTGGAGATGCTCAGGCTGTTCAAGATGGCCAAGGCTTCCGCGATCAAGTCCCGGGCTCAGGCAATCAACCAGCTCAAGGCTGTTCTCGTGGCCACCGCCCCCGAGCTGCGCGAATCTCTGGCCGGCCTGAGCAACCCCAAACTGATACGCGCTTGTTCCGGGCTCGACAGCTCGGCCTCCGGAACGGCAGGCGCCGCCGCCCACACGCTCAGACTGCTGGCTCGGCGGATCCAGCACCTCACCGAGGAGATCGAAGATCTGACCACGCGGATCAGAGACGTCATCACGCAGCACAATCCGCAGCTGCTGGCCTGCTACGGCGTCGGCCCCGACACCGCCGCGACGCTACTGATTGCAGCGGGTGACAACCCCGAGCGTCTGCGCAGCGAGGCCTCGTTCGCAGCCCTCTGCGGCGTCAGCCCAGTCGAAGCCTCCTCCGGGAAAACCCAGCGTCGGCGCCTCAACCGGGGCGGAAACCGGCAGGCGAACTCCGCCCTCTACACCATCGTGCTGGCCCGGCTCCGCTGGGACACCCGCACCCGCGGCTACATCGACAGGCGTGTCTCCGAAGGCAAGACCCGCCGCGAAGCACTCCGCTGTCTCAAACGATACGTCGCACGCGAGATCCACCGGCTCATCACCCGCACCACCACCCACGTCCTGGCGGCTTGACATCCATAGGGGCATCAAGACCGCCCAATCCTACGAAGCAGCCGTCACCCTCGCCTCGCTCCTGATGTGGGCGTGACATTTGACGACAGAACCTAGGGGATGGGTGACGTCGAGGTCACTTCCGAGAGCGTCTTCCAGAGCGTGGCGAGCGCGATGAGCTGTGCCACAAAGAACGCCACCGAGGCGAAGCGCATCTGGTAGATGTAAGCGACCATGCCGGCGTTGGTCGCCCAGTAGCGGCGCTCGTTCTGGAAGGTCTGCAAGTCCATCACCAGACCCGTGCACGTCATGACCGAAGCGAATGCCGCGATCTCGCCGATCAAGGAGGGCACGCTCTCTCCGAGGGCCTGGGCGACGAGGAAGTCGGCGACTTCCGGAACGGCGAACGCGAGCGCGACGAAGAGCGCCTTCGTCGGCCCGTGACGGCCCGGAAGATCACGCCACAGCGCCCCGAGGAAGAATCCCGCGACGAGCCACACGATCTGCCAGAAGAGGATGGCGACCGTGATCCAGAGGAATCCCGCCGGATCCTCCGCGTTCACTGTCCAGGAGTCACCTTTCACCACGGACGTCCAGTACAGCAGGCCGGTCGCGGGCAACCCGACGAGAGACGCGATGACGGCCCCCCGGCGGGCATTGCCCCACCACGTGGTCAGCGGGCCACAGGCGAACGGGAGATCGACCGGTCTGACGCCGGCCGGCAGCGACTGGTCCAGTCTGTCGATCTCGGCCTCGAGCGACTCCCGCTCGGCACGCTCCGCCGGGTTTGCCGTGCCGAGGTGACTCAGGCGCGCCTGGAGCTCCCGGAACCGGCGCGCCAGACGCAGCACGTCGGCCCGCTCGGTCTGCGAGATCGTCATGCCGAGCGGCGCGTTGTCGGCGAAAGGCCGCTCCAGAACGGAGACGGAAGAGCCCAGGGCCAGTACGCCCCAGGCCGCACACATGCACAGCAGCAGGGTGAGGGCATAGGCGGAAAGGCCGTAGTAATCCCCGAGAGGCGCGAGAGTGATGGCGAAGAGGACCACGAGGAGGAACTTCTCCGCCGGCGCGGGTGTGAACGCCGACTTCTCGTACTGTTCGACCCGACAGACCCGCAAGACCCCCAGCACGGCCAGCGGCGCCAAGATCCCCACGAGGCCCAGCATCGGCACCAGAACATACTCCGGGAAATACCACCACCAGTTGTGGAGCGTGATCTCCCACCAGAGCTGGAACTCCGGTTGACCGAGGTCGGCGAGCCAGCTGATCCGGTCCCAGTAGCGTTCGAAGGCGAGGTAGCCCCACAGGACGGTGACCATCGCCGCCGTGATGGCGGCGGGAACCATCACGCGCGGCGGGATCCGTGTCTCCCTGATCAGCAGGATCCGTTGCCCTGCGGCAATCACCCCCAGCCAGCACACTGACATCAGCGCACAGATGGCGAGGGCCGCCACGGTCCAGCCCGGCGCGGACAGCAGAACGTCGGATGTGGGAAGCAAAGCGAACTCGAACACCTCCGACACCACGTACCAGCCGAGGATCACCAGGACGAGTACGCTCACGCTCACCCGCAGGCGCTTGGATCGGCTGCCGAGGAGACACAGCGCAAGTCCGAGGAATGCCAGGCTGAACACCGACAGCATCGGCGAGTAGTCGAACTCCCAGGCCATCAGTCGGCCGAGAAGCCGGTACAGGTTGTCTCCGAGGTAGACGAGCAGGCCCAGGAAGATCAAAAGGATCGACCACCACCGCAGAAAGCGCAGCGCTGTCGACTGCGCCGGCATCGTCCTGTCTGCCAGGCTGCGCGTGAGTCGCCGAGCCGCGACCAGCAGCAACGCGCCCGAGGCGACATACCAGAACGCTCCCGACGCGCTCCACATGCCCCACGTCTCCCACGTCTCCCAGGACGGCTCCAGCGAAGTGGTGACGAAGTTCCACTGCTGTACCGCCGGTGGGCGGAACGTGACCGCGGGATACTGGTCGGGCTTCTTGTGCCGCCAGCTCAGATTCGTTCCGCCTTCGCCGAAGGCCGGCGGAGGCGTGGCCGTCAGGGCTCCCTGACCGCCCAGGTTGACCTGAACGCTCTCCCAGTTCGCGCTCTTCAGGTCAGGCGAAGGCTTCAACTCGATGAGCCAGTGCTCCGGCGTCACCGTCAGCTCCCACGGGCCGACAGCGGAGAACGAGGACTGGACCCAGGTACTTGCCTCGTAGTGGACCTTGACCCACTGGCCGTCGGCTTTCACGGCCACCGGCGCGAACCGCCACTCGTCGTCAAGGGGGTCGTCCTGCCCCAGCGCGGGTTTGCTCACCAGGCACGCCAGCGCCGATCGGTAGACCGGTGAGTGGGTGTCCAGGAGCAGTTCGGAGGCACGAGCCCAAGTGGCGGGCACGCTGACGTCCATGGTGCTCTTGAGCACGCTGTAGTCGTTGCCGCGGTGCTCGAACTCCGCCAGCGCCGTCACCTTGGTCTTCTCGAGCTGATCGGCTCGGCAACCGGGCGAGGCGCGTTCGGCGGCGTCGGCCCTTCCCACGACGGGGAGGACGAGGCATAGGAGCAGCAACAGCACGTGCAGAGGGCGCGGCGCGGAGCAGCCGTGACTGATCACCGCCCCAGGATCCCCAGGACCCTCCCTGCGCGACGCGCACATTGCCGCGCGCCGCACTGACGCGCAGGCAGGTCCACTCCAGCAGCCGACACGTCTGCCGTACCCGTCAGTTGTGGTCAGCGATCAGGAAGACATCCGTTAGTGACCTGAGTCGGAGATTCGCTGTTGGTTGGGCATGAGTCGTCCGGGTCCGAAGATTCCGCCGTTGTCGGTCACCGATGCCCAGCGGGCGGTGCTGGAGGGCTGGGTGCGTCGCCGCACGACGGCCCAGGCTCTGGCCCAGCGGTCGCGGGTCGTGCTGGAGTGCGCCGAGGGCCACTCGATCATGGAGGTGTCGCGCCGGCTGCGGATCGCTCCGGACACGGTCCGCACCTGGCGGCAGCGCTTCATCGAGCGGGGCCTGGACGGCTTGTGTGACGACCCGCGGCCGGGTGTCCCGCGGAAGATCAGCGACGCCGACGTCGAGCGGGTCATCGTCAGGACGCTCGAGGAGACACCGAAGAACGCGACCCACTGGTCGACCAGGTCGATGGCCGCGGCCACGGGTATGTCGCATCTGATCCTGGACAACTACGCGACCCACAAGACACCCGACATCAAGAAGTGGCTGCCGGCCCATCCCCGGTTCCGCCTGCACTTCACGCCGACCAGCGCGTCCTGGCTGAACCTGGTCGAGCGGTGGTTCGCCAAACTCACCACGAAGAAGCTCAAGCGCGGCGTCCACCGCTCCATCCAAGCCCTCGAACGCGACATCCGGGCCTGGCTCGCCGGCTGGAACGAGCACCCCAGACCCTTCGTATGGACGAAGACCGCCGACGAGATCCTCGACAAAGTCGCCGCCTACTGCCGACGAATCTCCGACTCACACCACTAGCGGGGCGCACCCGGGCGCCTAAAGGGGCGATTGCCCTCCAGGAGCCCTCACCGGTCAGACACGCCACGGCATGGTGTGGCCACTGTTCGTGACATATCGCGCGTCTCGGAACAGCTCCCGGACCATTCACGGTCCAGATCGGCGGGACTTGATCGCTGGTTACACCGGACGACCCAGGGCGCCGGTGCACGTCCTCGACTCTGTCGCCGACCTTCCAGCCCTGCTCACCGCCGGGGAGGTGGGACGCCTGAGCGTTGACGGGTCCTGCCCGGCGCGCCGGGCACTCGTTCTCTCAGCCCCATTACGTGGGCCGCCCGCCGACCATGGTCAGCGCGGACACACACCTCGTGCGCAGGTTCAGGAGAGGTTCTAGAGTTGAGGGCAGGGCATGCCGGTGGTCTGCAGGCATTCCCTTTCATCTCACTCCCCCAGTCGGGCCTTCCAGGAGGACATTCGAGATGTCCGCTGCATCTGACACCCCTGTTCTGGACACCATCCTCGCCATGACGGGCGACTCGCTCGAGCGGTGCGGACTGGCTCCGGACATACTCCTGCTCACCCGTATCGCAGCGCTCGCTGCCTCCGATGCTCCTCCGGTCTCCTACCTCGCCCACATCGATCCCGCTCTCAAGGCCGGCCTCACCACCGAGCAGTTGCAGGACGTTCTGGTCGCCATCGCCCCCATCGTGGGAACCGCCCGGGTGATGACGGCAGCCGGCAACATCACCGCTGCGCTCGGCGTCGCCATCGCCGTCGCCGAGATCGACGCAGAAGGCTGACGCAGGGCCGACCCGGGAGGCCACCGCAAGCCCGTGGAAGGCGGGAACCCCCGAGGCATGTGCGGACTCCCGGGAAGCGGCGCCACACCCGCTCCACCGACTTTCGGAGTAAACCCTGCCTCGTCCGGAATTGTTCGTCCGTTGCACGGGGGCGACGAGTTCCATCGAGCGGCGCCGCGGCGGCCCTACCGGCGCCTCTTCCCACCGCTTCCCGGGCCCGGCTTCGGAGGGCGGTCTTGCCCGGGCGAGCAGACAATGACCGTGGCTGACCTTCTCGTGGCGTTGGCGAGATGTGCGGTTCTGCGGTCAGGAGGTCGTGGAACATGGGATCAGTGCCCTCATGACGGTCGACGAGCAACCCCCTCAAGCCGACGCGAACCTTCCCGTCGAGGGTTCGACCGGCCACTCCGGGCCGGTCGAGCGCGCCGACCCGGCAGGTCCACCGAACCTCCTGTCACACGGCTCGCAGGACGAACTCGCGTCCCTCCGGGACACGGTGGCCCGATTGGTGGCTGCCTACCCCTGGCTGGACTCGGTCGATGTAGAGGCGACAGTCAGGACGGCGTACGAGTCGTTCCGCCAGGCCAGGGTCAGAGCCTACGTCCCGATCCTGGTCGAGCGCAGGTCCCGGAGGGCGCTCCAAGCCGCCTGCCGCACGGCTCTCTGCCAGGTCGTCGACGGCCGGGCGAACCCCGAGACGCTCGGCGCTCACCCCGGACCGGAAAGGGACTGAGACCGCGCGGCCGGACGGAAAGCGCGGACAGGGCCGACCTGCCGGAGCGGCGGGCGACCTGTCCACCGCTCCGCAGCCACGGATCGGAGGCAGAGCGATGACGGTGCGGTCGGGCTCCGCGGGTGAACAGCCTCGGAATTCGGAAGGCCTGTGGTACGCGCGCGTGCCCCCGAGGATGTCACAGCCATGTTCGGCGTGGATCCGGCGGTCGGGCTCTCCGCAGCATGGTCCATGGAGAGCCCGACTGCGCACGACCCGAACACGCTGCCCAGGCAGCAGCGAGCTCTGGCCTGGCGCCGGTTCCTCGATCAGGCTTGCGTTCAACTGTCGATGCCGCCGGGCGGCAGGTCGTCCGGTGCCTCGTCAATGGCGCGGTCATGGCGTCTGGCGACCTTCGTTCCGACAGTTCTCGGGGCCACCGTTCTCGGCATCACGGCGGGCGAGCCGTTCCCCCCGCCGCAGGCGCTGTGGATCCACTTCATGGTCATCGCCTCCTTCGGCTTCGCGTTGGGCTTCGACCAGGAGACGACCCGTCTCATGACGCGCAGACCTCAGCCGCGCGGGGAGTCGGTGCTCACTCGGCCCGTACCGGTCACGGCAGGAATCGGCGGGCTGAGTGCCACAGCGAGACGGACACGGTGCCGACCATGTCCACCGTCGACAGCAGGCAGATGAACCGGGTGGCGCCGACCCAGCTCGTGCTCGCGGGTGCCGGTGACGATCCAGAGGGACGGCTTCCGCCGCTTCCTCGGGACGACGGATTTCGATGCGCGGCAGTTCGGCTGGGCGCCGCTGGTGGCCCTCGCCCTCCTGTGCCTCTGGGAACTCGGCAAGCTCCCGGCGCGCCGGACGAGAGACGGGTACTGTCTCAACGGTTCGCCGCCCTCGTACGGGCCTCACCGTTCACATGCGGGCCTCTGCCGTGCACGCCCTCCGGCTCCCAGCGGTCCCGGCCGGACAGGACCGGGAAAAGAGGGGACTGATCGGAAGGACGGTCTGTGACCATCCACCGCAAGAGCCGCAGACCTCTCCGTCGGTTGCGTGCTGTTCCCGGGGTGCGTGCCATGTCGTCGTACCGACGCGAGTGGCTGGTCAAGGACCTGGTGGCAGGAGTCGTCCTGACCACGCTGCTGGTGCCACAGGGGATGGCGTACGCCGAGCTGGCGGGGCTGCCGCCCATCACCGGCCTGTACACGACGATTCTCTGCCTGCTCGGCTATGCGGTGTGCGGGCCGTCCCGGATCCTGGTGCTGGGCCCCGATTCCTCGCTGGGGCCGATGATCGCCGCCACCGTGCTGCCCCTGGTGGCGGCCGGCGGGGACCCCGACCGGGCTGTCGCGCTGGCGTCGGTCCTCGCGCTCATGGTGGCGGCCGTGATGATCCTGGCCTCGGTGGCGAAGCTGGGCTTCATCGCCGATCTGATCTCCAAACCGACGATGATCGGCTACATGAACGGTCTGGCCCTGACCATTCTCGTCGGTCAGCTGCCCAAACTGCTCGGCTTCAAGGTCGATGCGGACGACCTGATCGGCGAGTGCGTCGGCTTCGTGCGGGGCCTCGCCGACGGGGCGGTGGTGCCGGCCGCCGCAGCGGTCGGCATCGGCGGGATCGCCTTGATCCTGGTCCTGCAACGCCTGCTGCCGAAGGTCCCCGCCGTGCTCGTGATGGTGGTCCTGGCGATCGCCGCGGCCACGGTCTTCGATCTGGGCGGGCACGGCGTCGGCCTGGTCGGAGAACTGCCCGAGGGCTTTCCTCCGTTCACGATCCCCGATGTGCAGCTCGCCGACCTGCCGCCGCTGCTCGGCGGTGCGCTGGGCATCGCCCTGGTGTCCCTGGCGGACACGATCTCCAACGCGTCGGCCTTCGCGGCCCGGACCGGACAGGAGGTCCGCGGCAACCAGGAGATGACGGCCATCGGTGTGGCCAACCTGGCGGCCGGTCTCTTCCAGGGCTTCCCGGTCAGCACGAGCGGTTCCCGTACGGCGGTGGCGGAGCGGGCGGGGGCCAGGAGCCAGCTCACCGGGGTCGTCGGAGCGGTGCTCATCGTCCTCATGCTCGTGCTGGCTCCGGGCCTGTTCCGCAATCTCCCCCAACCGGCCCTTGCCGCCGTTGTCATCACCGCGTCGCTGTCGCTGGCCGACATCCCGGGGGCCGTGCGGCTCTGGCGGCAGCGCCGGACGGACTTCCTGCTGTGCTGCGCGGCGTTCCTCGGCGTGGCCCTGCTCGGCGTGCTGCCCGGGATCGGCATCGCCGTCGCCCTGTCCGTGCTGAACGTCTTCCGCCGTGTCTGGTGGCCCTACCACACCGTGCTGGGGCTGGTAGAGGGACTGGAGGGCTACCACGACATCCGCTCGTACCCGCAGGCCCGGCAGCTTCCGGGCCTGGTCATCTACCGGTTCGACGCGCCGCTCCTCTTCGCCAACGCCAAGGCCTTCCGCGACGACATCAGGCGCCTGGCCGAGGCGGACCCGCGGCCGAGCTGGATCGTGATCGCGGCGGAACCCATGACCGACGTGGACACCACCGCCGCCGACGTCCTCGAAGAGCTCGACGAGATACTCAACGCGGACGGCGTACACCTCGTGTTCGCCGAGCTCAAGGACCCCGTGCGCAGCAAGATCGAGCGGTACGAGCTCACCCGCACCATCGACCCCCGGCACTTCTTCCCCACCGTGGAGGCCGCGGTCGCCGCCTTCCGCCTGCACACCGGAGCGCGGTGGGCGCCCCCGGCCACCGCAAGCCCTCCCCCGCGCGACGAGCCCGGCCCCGGTACCGCTGAGTCGCCGCCCACCGACGAGCAGTGACCGCGCCAGCCAGTCCCACGGCGGGGCGCAGTGCGGCGCTCGGGGCCGGTGGCGGGGCACTGGCACGTGAAGAGCGCAGGCCCAGCGTGCTCGCGGCCCTGTTACTGAACGTGATGGACCGGACTCGAGGGCCGCTTCTCGGGTAGCCGACCCGTAGCAGGCCGGTGTCACCGGTCGCGGTGGGGAGAAAGTCCCGACGACGGGAACGGCCGATGAGCAGAGCAGCGAGCCCGACACCGTAGCCTTGTAAAGGCCGCGGACGACCGGCGCGGCCTGGACCGATACCGGGCAGGAGAGCAGCATGGACAGCTCCCTCTGGCTCATCGTGGCCGTGGTTCTCGTGCTCGTCGTGGCGGGATTCACGGCCGTGCTGCTCGTCCGCGTCTTCCAGGCTCGGAGGCTACTGCTCGACGCCGGTCTCCCGCTGCGGTCCAAGGCCCTGTTCTGGGCGGCGGTGGTCTACACCATCTCACCGATCGATCTGATCCCGGACCCGGTCTACCTCGACGACATCGGTGTGCTCCTGGTCGCCTTGCGGGCGTTGCACGCGGTGGCCGCCGGAAGCGAGGCGGACCCCAGAGCGCTCCCCGAGGTTCGAAGGCCTGGAACAGCGGTCCGGCGATGGAGTCGCCGCCTCAAGTGAGGGGGCCGGCGGAGGTCCGACCGTTCCGTTTCACCGGCGTAAGGGCCGCGATGCCGGTAGGCACCTCAGAAGAGCGTCTCCTCCTTCGCCGGACCGTCTTCCTCCCAGGTCAGGAGCGCCACCCACCCAACTCGACCATCCGTTCTTACCCGCCGCACAGGAACGAGGTCCAGGCGCGCTCGCTGGGCCGCGGGGGCTTGAGGTCAGCGATCCGCCGACTGTTCGGGTTCACCGCGACGGGGCGCCTGCAGGCGGGTCAAGCCTTGCGCGGCCATGCGGGCATGACGAACTTCCCTTCGCACAAGGCTTGGTGTGGGTGTACGCGTCCCCAGAATCGAGGATTCACCGGAGGCGTGGGAAGACCAACTCCTGCTGATGTCGCATCAGGCAACGTTCCCCCTGCCGGAGGCCCTGCCTGTCGACAGCTTCGGCTGCTGGCGATGATCTGCTGATGAGCGCCATCGAACGCCTTCTGCCGCCCCTGAACGCCGACGAGCGCACCGCGCTCCGAAAGCCGGCTCGACTTTCACCGCGCCACCCTCGCCATGAAGTGCGAGGGCTGCGAGGGCCTGGACGACGGGCAGGCCACCGTCGCGTCCGTGCCACCGTCCGGTTTCACCTTGACCGGCCTCGTCCAGCACATGGCAGAGGTGGAGCGGAACTGGTTCCGCCGAGTGTTCGACGGAGAACAGGCCCCGCCCATCCACGACCCGCACGCCGACCCGTCTGCCCCCCCCCGACGGCGGCTTCGAACTGGGCGAGCACGCGCCGTGCCGGGCGCCCCGGCATGGTCAGGAGTACCAGTCGGCCTCCGCCGGACGCGCCCGCCGGGGAACCTCCCGGGCGGGCATGGGAGTGCGTTCGCCACCCGCGAGCAGGATGCTTGCCGGATCGCCGCCGAGAGCGCCCGGGAGCGTCACCTCGACCTCGATGCCGCGAGGCGGGTCGGTGGGCAGGATCGTGGTCATCACCGCCGTCTGCGCGTGGTGGCCATGGACGCTGGCAGCGGCGACCTGCTTCCCGTCCACGAGGAGCTCCAGCTCCCGCGTCCCGCCCATCCGCAGGTCCACGGTGACCGAGCAGCCGGCGCGCTCGCAATGAAAGTGATACTCCCGGCTCATGATCGCTTCCCTGAACCGAAACAGCGCGCAGCGACCGTTCCGGACGCACGGGCACACTGCCCGAGTTTGTACGGGACCGGGCCCGCAACTGCAACGACGACGTACACGGTGCCGGGTGTGCACTTCGGGTCAGCGGACACGCTGACCCGAAGTGCGCCCAGGTGCCGGGCGGGCGGGTGTCAGCCTTGGCAGACGCCGCGCGTGTAGTCGTACGTCGCCGTCGCCTGCGAGTACTTCCACTGCGGCGCGAGCAGCCCGTCGGCCAGCTGGCGTGCGGCGGCGGGGCTTTCGATCACGTAGCCGAAGTCCTGAAGCCAGGAGGGGTACAGGTTCTTCGAGCCGATGTAGAAGGCCGAGTCGTCCACCGAGACCAGCTTGTGGTGCTGGGCGTACGGCTTGCCGTCCGCCCACGTCGGCTTGTCCGAGGCACGGAAGGTTGCGAGCTGCAGGTTCTGGCACATTGCGGCCCGCGCCTTCGGCTCGTCGCCGGTCAGGACCTTGAGGCGGCCGCGCAGCACGTTGCTCACCTCGGACAGCGACTTGATCTGCGAGTAGCCGCCGCTGCCGATGGTGCCGCGGTTGGCCGGGTCGCTGACGACGATGCGCACCTTCACACCGGCGGCAAGTTTCGCGGCGAGGGTGTCGTAGAACCGGATGTCGTAGCGGGGCAGCGGCGGGCAGGTCGCGTTCAGGTCCTGCTGCGAGATTTCGACGTGCTCGGTCGCGCTGGCGACCAGGGCGCGCAGTGCGCTCTCCTCCGGGTTGACCGTGTCGTAGTCGCGGTCGGCGTTGGTGTAGTCGTGCACCCCGAAGCCGCAGGTGGTGTCCGAGGCCGTCGGCAGGACGGGCCGGAACGACGAGGACGGGTCGCTCTGCCGGATCCCGATGCCGAGGCCGCCCACCGCGAGGGCGGGAATGTCACCGTCGGCGGGCGGGGCGGCAACCCGGGGCAGCGTGGGCAGGCAGCCCGCGCCGTTGGAGGAGGCGAACCAAACGGTGGTCCAGTTGTTCTTGTTGCGACAGGTCCAGTCCCACAGCGTGTCGAGGTAGCGTCCGGCGGAGCCCGCCGCCGGGCCGGACAGCGCGAGGTCGACGTCGTTCACCGGGTGGGTGGTGTCGAGGTAGTCATCCTTCCAGCTGTTGATGCCGCCGGTAATCACCGAGTTCCCGTCCACCACCACCAGCTTGGAGTGATTCCAGGAGAAACCGGTCTTCGACGTCGTCATCGAGGCCACGTCGAGAGTGACGCTCGCGGCCTCCGGACCGAGCTTGTCCACCAGCTCGTCGCGGTAGGCGGACGGAATCACGTTGGCGTGGTATATGGGTGCGGCGCCGACCAGGATGCGAACCTGAAGCCGGTTGCCCTTCTGCGCGGCCTCCTTCAGGCCGGCCACGATCGCGTCCTGGAAGGCTCCGTTGGGGAACGGGGCCAGAGTGGATATGTCCACGCTGTACCGGGCGTTCGCGATGTCCTCGCGCACCTTCTCCAGCAGGCGCCGGGAGCCTGAGCGGTCGGCGCAGGTGGGATCGCCCCAGCAGCCGGGGGTCTGGAGCAGCCAGTCGGAGGCGCCGGGGGTGGAGGCGCCCAGCCTGTTCCCCGCCGTGCGCTCCCAGACGAAGCCCTCCAGGCCCGGAGAGACCTGACGCAGGGACTGCTCCACCGCGTCCAGGTGCGGAGTGGGCGCGTCAGCGAACGCCGGGACAGCGGACAGCAGGAGGGCGGAGAGGGCGAGTGGAAGGGCCGTCGTGCGGATGGTGCGGATGGTGCGGGCCAATGCGGTTCCTTGCTTGGGGGGTGGCTCGGGCCGAGGACTCCACGGAGGGAGCCGCGACCTTGATCAACTCACGTAAGTTACCAGCGCGTATCTCCTAGTTCACCCCAACCCACGCTGCTTTCAGCCGTAATCGCGCCCTGCACCGTCGTCGAAACTTCCCAGTCATAGCCCAACCGGAGCGCGGCCGCGGAAGCCGACCTCAGGAGCGCCCGTGGTCCGGCAAGGCGCAGACGGACTTCTCCTCGGTCGCCCGCAGCCGGGTGAGCAGGGCCGGGTCGAGCGGGATCTGGCTGGTCACGGAGGCCGTGACGGTGCGGCGGCGGCCGTCGGGGGTGGCCGCGGCGAACTGGGCATAACCGGGCGTGTTGCCGGTCTGGCCGAAAACGACGCCGCACCAGGTGCGTGTAGCGGAACAGGGCGAGCCCGGCCACGTTCGCGCGGAGACCGGCGGGTTCGGAAGCGCCGCCCGGCAGGAAGTCCCGCTTGGGCATGGCGGGTGGCCGGCCAGGACTTGTCCGGCCGATCATGTGACTACTCCGGGCCCGAATCGTTGATGTGGACATGGGGCGGGGTGATCTCACGGATGCCGAGTGGGAAGGGCTACGGCCGTTCCTGCCGGTCAGCAACAGGCGTTGTGGCAGGTAGAGGGATCACCGGCAGGTAATCGACGGGATTCTGCACCGGGTGCGGACCGGGGTCCAGTGGCGTGACCTGCCCGAACGGTTCGGTCCATGGAAAACGGTCTATGAACGGCACCGCCTGTGGTCGGCCGACGGAACTTGGGAACGACTGCTCCAGCAGGTCCAGGCAGAGGTCGACGCAGCAGGCGAGATCGACTGGGACATCTCGGTCGACTCCACCATCGAGCGTGCTCACCAGCACGCGGCCGGCGCCCGCACCGATCCACCGCCGGCCCCGCGTCAAAGGGGAGGCGCCAGAACACCAGGACGAGACGCCGTGGCAGAGCCTCGTCGCCCGCCTGGTGGAGGTGGTGCGGGAAGTGAGGGCCTGGGCCGCTCGCGCGGCGGTTTCACCACCAAGCTCCACCTGAGTGCGGACGGACGCTGCCTCCCGTTGTCCCTGATCATCACACCGGGACAGCGGGCGGACTGCACCCAGTTCAAGCCCGTGCTGGAGAAGATCCGCGTCCCCAGGATGGGTCCGGAACGGCCCCGGAAGAAGCCGGACAGCCTGGCCGCGGACAAGGCATACAGCAACGGACCAATCCGCGAATACCTGCGACGACGCGACATCCGGCACACGATCCCGGAGAAGACCGACAGCCAGGCCGCCCGCCTGCGCAAAGGATCACGCGGCGGAAGGCCACCCGACTTCAACGAAGATTGGTACAAGAAACGCAACACCATCGAACGGGCCATCAACCGGCTCAAGCAGGCCCGAGCCATCGCCACCCGCTACGACAAACGCGGCTACGTCTACCTCGGCACCGCGACTGCCGCCGCCCTCGCGATCTGACTGAGGTCCTGACAGGCCAGACTCCTCAGAACCCGGCGTCTGTCGGACGCTGGTGCCCACACGGCGCTGGGTTGCCGTTCTTGTCGAAGACCTCGGCGTCGTTGGCGGAGTTCACCCATATCGTGATGCCCTGGTCGTGGACCACCACGTTGAAGGGAGACTCCTCCGGATCCGTCTCCGTCACCACGGTGAACTCCTCGCCAGGACGCATCCAGTGATCGGTTCCCCACGGCTCGACCCAGAGGCAGAGCATGCTGTCCGTCTCGTTGCTCACGCTCGTCTTCGACACGCTCGCACCCTAACGAACAGCGTGATCGCCCGGACAAGTCCTAGAAGCAGCCGAGCTTGCGCCAGCGGGTGTTGCGGGCCAAGCGATGCTCGTACAGCGGTCAGGAACATGCTCGACGAGCTCATGCGGACGTCTAGCGTGGCAGGATACGGAACCGGCGGGGCCCCTTCGGTCGCCGGTGTGATGAGTGGAATCACCACGCCAACGACGAGAGGCTCTGCCTCGTCACCACACTCGCTGACCAGCCCATTTCATCCTCCAGCACAGGATGAAAGAGGTTCAATCACCGCCATCAACACCAGCGGACCGCGCGTCTACTAAACGAGCGAGCAGTAGACCCCGCGGCAGGCCGCCGGAATGCGCGCCCACAACGATCCACGACAGCCGACCGGCCGACCCGGCGACCGGCTGGCCCGGCGACCGATCCGGTCCCGACCGACGGTCGGGACCGGGCCGCTAACCGCCCGGGACCTGACGCCGCATCGGACTGACAGGACATCCAGCACCTAGCACAGCGGCCGGAGCCCGCCGCAGCGACAGCCTGCTCCGCCAGGGGATCAACCCCATCGCCGTGGGCATGGCCCGTGCCTGGTCCGCTTCCCGCTGCCCGGGAGTGCGACGCATCAACGGCCGAATGCTCCTGACGGAACGTCGGCGGCATTCCTGTGCTGCTCGCTCACGGCGATCCGAGCGAACTTCGTCAGCATCATGCCGTTACGGATGGAGACGATGTAGTCGACGGGAAGCCCGTGCATACGGGTGCCCGGGCCCCGGAGAGGGTGCCATTCGAGCAGGAAGAGTGTGTGCTCGCCCCAGGGAATCAGGTTCATGGCGATACGGGCAGCACCGAAAGGTTCTGCCTTCGCCTCCAGTTCCAAGCGCCGCTCAGGCTCGCAGATGCGGACGACACAGGTGTCATCGAGGGTGAGAGGCCCTGCTCCCACCCGGACCCCGAGCCGAGCGCCCACCTCGGGCCACTGCGGGTCGACGGTGATGATCTGCTGGGTTCCTGAGACCCACTCCCCGTAGCGATGCCCGTCGGACAACAGGCTCCACACCAGGGACGGCGGGCTCAGGATCAAGCGGCGATTGCGCGACACTGCGACCGTATTCCTTCTGTGCGTAGGGACCGGCTTCCATGGCCTCGCCCGACGCTATCCGCACCGTGCTCCCCCAGCGCTCACAGTCGCCGCGTGTCGGCCTTCTCGTCCGCCGATAGGGCTCCTCAAGCCTGTCCAGTACCTGAAAGAGCGTTTTATCCCGGTGAGGGTGTTCGGTATCGCAAGATTGCGTTGAGGAGTCCCGCCGGTGCAGTGGGTGCCTGGTCTGGGCAGTCGATGTCAGCGCCAGGTGAGAGGATCTTGAGATGTCTCTGCCTCAGCCTGATGATCTGACCTCGCTGGTCCTGCGTACTGACTTCGGTGACGAGGGAGCCTGGGACTCGGTTCGAGCCGCAGTCGACGCTGCTGGCGAGTCCCCCTTTGCCACGTATGTCAGCGAGCTTCGCTTTGCCGGCGTGGGGGTCCAGGCCTTGATGGCCGAAGAGGTTGCTGCGGACGAGAACGACCAGATCGTCAACATGTTTCTGGCTGACGCAGCCACGATGAAGGATCCGGGCCACCCGCTCCTGGCCGTGGACCTCTCGGACGAGCCCGGGCGAACGTTCAGGGTCCCTGCTCGGTGGTTCCCTGACGTCTCGGCCAACCTCGGCATCGCCAACATGGACTTTGCGGAGTTCGCCGACGCCACGGATGAGTCAGGGACCTTCCGCGGATTTGAGGAGGGCTGACGCCTTCTCGTTTGCGGTCCGCCGGGGCGGGCTACGTACCGCGCCAGTTGGCGTGGCTTCGCGGATCTGGACATCTGGTGGAAGCGGCGCCACCAGGACGGACGTCATGACGTCGTGTGAGTAGCCCACGGCGGGCACCCTGGGGCAGCCACGCCCCGGGACAAGAGCGTGGGGCCATCGACAGCGCACCGGCCTGATCACCAGCGGCCAGCCCGCGGGAGACGGCCCTGCGGGCCGTCCAGGTCGGCGCTGCCGTCCGCTGTCCCTGATCGTCACCCCAGGACAGCGGGCGAACTGCACCCGGTTCAAGCCCGTGCTGGAGAAGATCCGCGTCCCTCGACCCGGGCCGGGACGGCCCCGGAAGAAGCCGGACAGCCTGGCCGCGGACAAGGCTTACAGCAACGGTCCGTGCCGCGAGTACCTGCGGCGCCGGGGCATCCGGAACGCGATTGCGGAGAAGACCGACAGCCAGGCCGCCCGTCTGGGCAAAGGGTCACGCGGTGGACGGCCTCCTGGGTTCGACGAAGATCGGCACAAGAAGCGCAACACCGTTGAACGGGCCATCAACCGACTCAAGCACGCCAGAGCAGTGGCCACTCGCTACGACAAGCGCGGCCACGTCTTTCTCCCGGACCGTGACTGCCGCAGCCCTCGTGATCCGGCTCCGCACATGATCGACCAGAACAGTGCCGATGGCATCTCTGGCCGTGTGGCCCTGATCAGTCTCCGGTGGAACCCCAGAAGCACAGTTCTGCCGGGCGTCCCTCGTCTTCGTAAACGATCGTGCAGCAGCCGGAGCCGCGGTCGAACGGAGGGAACCAGCCGTCTCCGGCCCGCTTCAGGGCCTGCTCGACGATCTCCCGTCCGGGCTGCGCCGTCCCGAACAGTTCGACGACTTCCGCCTCTTCGACCACCCTCACGTCGCCAGGTTCCTCCATGTGCTCCTCGCAACGGACCACGCGCTCGACGTCCAGCACGGAATGCGCCGGCTCCTCCTCCAGCCAACCGCTCGCCATCAGTGCTGCCAGCGTCTCGATTCCTGCTTCCCGGTAGTACTCGACCTCCTGGGCGAAGACCGTCTCGCGAAGATCGTTCAATGCATCCTGCTCACTGTGCTGGAAAGGCGTGAAGTACGACCATCTGCTCGCTCCCATGTCTGCGAATCCTACGGATGGCCTGCGACAGCAGCCCTTGACACGTCACCACAGCGTGATCGCCCGGACAGGTCCTGCAGTACGTCGACGGCGAGGTGGAAGAGCCTCCGTCTGAACGCATAGCCGCCTACGTGGCCGCGTTGCTTGAACGGTGGCGTGACATCACCGAAAACGAGGAGGACGCCTCGCCCGGGTCGACAGGCCCGTTGATCGGAGAGGCCACTGGCCCGCTGATCTACTTCCCATGCGGTGGAGCATGGCCGAGGAAGCATCGGCTTACGCGGCAGCCGTGGCAGAGTCCATGGGGTTGGTCTGCTTCGACGTACAGCGGAACCGGCTCAGACCGTGAACAGGGGTGCCGATCGGCAGTGAGCAATTGATAGCTGCTGCCGCAACGCCGACGGGGGGAAGGAAGTTCAGCCTTGCGTTCGTGCCAGCAGTGGAGACACGGGCAGCCCGCCGGCCAGGGACTCAGGTGCCGCGCCATTCGTCATGGGTCTCCTTTCCTGGGCCAACCGAGCGTCGTGTGCCGCTGCTGTCAGCCGCGCAGCTTCGCGGCGCGGCGATCTGCCTTGCGGGCCTGCAGGCGCGCGACGCGCTCGGGGCTGGAGTTGTGCCAGAACGCATACGTGGCCCACGCGAGCGTGGGAATGGTGAAGTAGACGGGGAACGTCCAGCTCCCCGTCTTGGTCTTGTGGTGCAGAGCGAGTGCGAAGCTGCCGAGCACGGGGATCGCGTACAACCTCAGCGCCAGCACGAATTTCGAGGGCATGGGGCGGCACTCTACGGATCATGCTGCGTCATGGGAAGCCTCGAGAAGAACCCCCACTCGTCACTCACCGGCCGAAGTCGATCACCGCCTCTCGATCAGTCCAGCTGCTTGGCCGACCGCGGCTTCGTCAGCAGGATCGTGCGGAGCCGGTCCCGCACGCCAGCCTCGTTCCATGCGGCAAGCCGCCGCCAGCCAGTAGCCACAGTTCGTCAGAGGTGCGGACTTGAGGGGAGTGGACTGTCAGTGCCCGGGGCCAGCATGCTTGCCTGGGTCATGCCCCAGATCCTCCGTCACGGGCAGGCACTCGGCGAGCAGGTCGACGACGTCGCGCCAGGCTCGCTGCGCGTGCTGTGGGTGGTAGCCGACGCCGGGGACCACGGGGTGGCCGACCGGCGGGTGGTGGAAGGCGTGCAAGGCGCCGCCGTAGACCGCGAGGCGCCAGTCGACGCCCGCGGCCTGCATCTCGGCGGTGAACGCGTTCCGTTGCGCGGGCGGCATGATCGGGTCTTCCGATCCGACCCCGGCCCACACCGGGCAGCGAATGCGCGCCGCCTCGCCCGGTCGGCCCGTGGTCAGTGCGTTGACTGTCCCGATCGCGCGCAGGTTGACGCCGTCGCGCCCGAGTTCCAGCCCGACGGCGCCCCCGGTGCCGTAGCCGACGGCGGCGATCCGGTCGGGGTCGGTCCGCGATTCGGTGCGCAACACGTCGAGTGCCGCATGGCCGATGCCCCGCATCCGGTCGGGGTCGGCGAGCAGCGGCAGGCAACGGGCCAGCATCTCCTCGGGGTCGCCCAAATAGCGCCCGCCGTGAAGGTCGAAGGCCAGCGCTACGTATCCCAGCTCGGCGAGAGCATCGGCCCGGCGGCGTTCGACGTCGCTGAGCCCCGTGCCCTCTGGTCCGAGCAGCACCGCGGGCCGGCGGTCGACACCGGCCGGGAGCGCGAGGTGCCCGATCATTGTCAAACCGTCGGCCGGATACTCGACCGTACGCGTCGTAATCGTCGTCATGAGACTGGACTGTAGTGATCGCCGAGTCCGGTCCGGCCGGTGTTCTGCCACTGGCAGAACAGCGCGGGTATCCCTCTGAATACGGCGAGGGCCCACAAGAACCGTCACAAACCCCGCCCCCACGGCAGCGCTATCGGATCACCTGCCCGGGCGGCCACGGTGTTGGAGGCCGACCCTTGCAGCAGGATTCTGGGGTATACCGGCGCGCTCCCGTGAAGGGTGTCATCAGTTAGTTCCCTCACGGCTCAGGCAGCCTGGCCGAGACCGGCGGCGGTCGGGTCCTGCTCGCGCAGCGAAGTGAAGTCGACCTCGACGTCGAGTTTCGGGTCGTACGCCTCGGGCTGGATGCCGAGTTCGTGGGTGCTGTACTCGCCGAACCGGTTGATGTGTCCGGTCAGGTACGGCGGGATGCGCGCCAGGTCTTCCGGGTCGGACTCTGTTGGGAACCTTTAGGGCGGACAGTCAACGATCGTGACGTTGCGTCAGGCTTGGGGGGCGTTCTGCCCATGTCCCCCAGGGGCCTGACATGTCCCTCCAGCCCCGTCCCGGAGCCGAGATCCCGGCGCTGACCGTGAGGGTCGCCCGGGCCAGCAACCTCCACGGCACCGCTGCGATGTGGATCCGCGACCGCTTCGACGGCCTGTTCAGCGACGAGGGCTTCACCACCTGGTACCCGCGCGACGGCCGCCCCGGGCTCTCGCCCGCGCAGCGGCCACCGTCTGCGTGCTGTAGTACGCGCTGAACCTGTCGGACCGCCAGGCCGCCAAGGTGGTGCACTGCCGCATCGACTTCGAGTACGCCCTCGGCCTGGAGCCGGAAGACCCCGGCTTCCGCCACAGCATGCTGTCCGACTTCCGCGACCGACTCGCCGAGGGCGACCGCGCCGACCGGCTGCTGGGCCTGGCACTGACCCGGATATGGCGGGCCGCCCTGCTCAAGGGGCGCGCCGCCCGCGCCAGTCGACCATTTACATAAACTATGAATATAAAAATGCTATGCTTCGAGCATGAGTCGTCACGACACCGCTCCCGGCGCGTCCGCCGCCATCGGGGCAGCCCTCTACGGCCTGGCCACCAGGGCCGCGAGACGCCTGCCCCGGGACATGAGCCTGACGTCCGCCGCCACCCTGGCCACCCTGGACCGGACCGGCCCGCGGCGCATCACCGATCTGGCCGCGGTCGAGGGCGTCACCCAGCCCGCGATGACCGCCCTGGTCCGGGTGATGGAGGAGTCCGGCCTGGTCGAGCGGCGGGGCGACGCGTCCGACAAGCGGGTCACGCTGGTGTGTCTGACCGAGGCCGGCGCCTCCTATGTCCGGACGCGGCGCCAGGCGGGCGTCCACGCGTTCGAGCGGTTGATCGGCGAGCTCACCGGCGACGAGGTCGAGGCGCTGGCGGCGGCCCTTCCGGCGCTGAAGCATCTGGCAGAGCTCGAAAGCCAGGACCGCGAAGGGCCGAAGCAGTGACCGGGCAGCCGGTCGACGGGGTCGCGGTGAAGGCGTTCCCGGTGGCGCGTTCCGAGGCGCGGCTGCTGGTCCCCGCCCTGATGTTCATCGCTCTGGTCGTGGCGGCGGTCGCCAGCCTCGGGACGCCGCTCATCACCAGCGTGGCGACCTCGTTCCACGTCTCGCTCGGCAGCGCGCAGTGGACGCTGACCGTCGCGCTGCTCAGCGGCGCCGTCGCCACGCCTGTCCTGGGCCGGCTCGGAGCCGGCCGGCACCGGCGGGCCACGATCCTCACCACGCTGGCGGTCGTCGTCGCCGGCAGCGCGCTCACCGTGCTGCCACTGCCGTTCGCGTGGCTGCTGGCCGGCAGGGCGGCCCAGGGCGTCGGGCTCGGGCTGACGGCGCTGATGATGAGCGTGGCCCGGGACCACCTCCCCAAGGAGCGCAGCGCGGGCGTGATCGCCCTGATCTCGGTGGTCTCGATCATCGGGGCCGGCATCGGCTACCCGCTGGCCGCACTGCTCGCCGAGCTCGGCGGGGTACGGGCCGCCTACGGCCTCGGCCTGGTCGTCACCGCCGCCGCCCTCCTGACCGCGTGGCGCTCCATGCCCGAAGCCCCCGAAGGCCGCTCCGCCCACGTGGACGTGGCAAGCGCGGTCGTCCTGGCCGCTGCGCTGCTCCTGGTGCTGTTCCTCGCCGGCGAACGGAATCTGTGGAGCCGGCACCTCGCCGTGGCGGTAGGCCTCGCCGTCGTCGCGGTGGTGCTGCTCTGCGTCTGGGCCGTCATCGAGCTGCGCAGCACGACGCCCCTGGTCGATGTGCGGGCGGTGCGGCACCCGGCGGTCGCCGGGGCGAACCTCGCCATGTTCTTCGGCGGGATCGGCATGTACCTCCTGCTCACGCTCATCACCCGGTACGCGCAGACGCCTCACGGCGCCGGCTACGGCTTCGGGCTGACGACCTTCGTCGCCGGGCTGGTCCTCATCCCGTTCTCGGGGCTGGGGTTCGTCGCCGGCAAGCTCACGCCGCGGGTCCGGACGCGGATCGCCGACCCCCTGCTCCTGGCCGGCAGCGCCGTCGTGGTCGGCGGCGGGTTCGCCCTGTTCGCGGCGGCCCGGTCGGACCTGGCCGAACTGTTCGCGGCGATGGGCGTGCTCGGCTTCGGCGTCGGCGGCTTCTCGGCCGCGATGCCCGGCGTGATCCTGGCCGTCACCCCCAAGAGCGAGACGTCGAGCGCCATGAGCTTCAACTACGTCGTCCGCAGCGTCGGGTACTCCCTGGGCAGCGCCATCGGCGGCCTGATCCTCACCGCGGGCACCGGCCCGGGCCACCTCTTCCCCGACGACAGCGCCTACACCACCGCGGCGCTGGTCGGCATCGGCGCCATGGCGATCACGACGCTGGCAAGCCTCGCTCTCGCCCGCCGACGCTCGTCCGAGACCAACCCGTAAGTCAGATGCACTCATCCCCACACTGGAGGTTCCATGCCCAAGGGCTACTGGGTCAGCGTCTACCGCACCATTTCAGACCCTGAGAAGCTGGCTGCTTACAACAAGCTGGCCCCTCCGGCCGTCAAGGCCGGGGGCGGTCGGGTCCTCGCCCGTGGCAGTCGGGTCGTGGCGCATGACGCCGGAATCGCCGAGCGCACCGTCCTGATCGAGTTCGACAGCTTCGAGCAGGCCGTCGCGGCGCACGAGAGTGAGGCCTACCAGGAGGCGCTGGTCGCCCTCTCCGACGGCGTCGAGCGCGACTTCCGCATCGTCGAAGGCATCGACTGACCGAGGTCCAGTCGGATCTTCACTGAGGAGCAGCAGGATTCCGGGGTATACCGGCCCGCTCCCGTGAAGGGCGTCACCAGCTAGTGCCGTGTCAGTCAACGTTTGCCCTGTTGTGATGTGACGCGCCGCCCGGGGTCCTTCGCCGGATGACGGGCGGCGGTCACCGCGTGCGGGTCGCGGAACGAGTTCGCGTACGTGAGATCGATGATGACGAGGGCCGGCGGCTGCTGCGGATCATCCGCCGGGGCATCCGAACAGGACGAGGACTGCTCTTGGGTTCACGCTTGCTGCTGGGCGCGAACGGTTTCACGGTCCGGGCTGGTCGCCATGGTCGCCGACGGTGCGGGGCCAGGTCCAGGCGTACCGCAGGATGAGGGCGAGAACGATCACTTCCAGTGCGACGCCAAGGCCGTAGAAGTACGTCCAGGACTCGCTCACCGCGTTGAATGCCGCGAAGGGGATCTGTACCGAGGCCACGATGAGGTTCGTGATGCGGTTCGCCCGGGCGGGCAGCGTCGTCGACAGCACTACCATGAGGATCGGGATCGCCAGGAGCGCGAGGAAGGCGGTCAACAACGTCTGGCTGATGTCGAACTCCCAGACGACGCCGGCCAGAATGTCATCGATGACGCCGGGCTTGAAGAAGGCAAGGATGTCCACGTAGACGTACAGGAACATGAAGCTTGTCCACGCTGCGGCAAGCTTGGCTCTCACCGGGATCCGCTGGTCTTCCAGTGTGGTGGTGTGACGTGTTCTCATCATGGGCTCCGTTGTTGTGGCGAGGATCGGTAGGTCCACGATCGCTGAGCCCGGCGGCGGGTACATCGGCGTCGAGGCCGGACCCGCCTCGCCGTTGGGAGGAGCGGCGTCTCGTTCTTTCGGTCGGTCCCCGACGCCTCGGCGGTCCCTGGGCCAGTGTCGGTCAACGTTTGCCCTGTTGTGATGTGACGCGCCGCCCGGGGTCCTTCGCCGGATGACGGGCGGCGGTCACCGTGTGCGGGTGGCGGAACGGGTTCGCGTACGTGAGATCGATGATGACGAGGGCCGGCGGCTGCTGCGGATCATCCGCCGGGCAGCGGATCGGTGGTGACTTGGCGACGGGCCCAGATGGTCCTGCTGTCCGCGCAGGGCATGCCCGTGGCGAGGATCGCCGAGGTGTCGTTCGCCAGCGCGGACCGGGTCCGGGATGTGATCCACAACTTCAACACCGACGGCTTCGACTCGCTGTATCCGAAGTACAAGGGCGGGCGGCCGAAGACGTTCGCGCTGCCCGAGCGGCGTGAGATCAAGAAGATCGCGAAGTCCAAGCCGGCCGAGCACGACCTGCCCTTTTCTACCTGGAGTCTGACCCAGCCGGCGGACTTCCTGGTCGCCGAGGGGGTGGTCGACGACATCAGCCACGAGGGCCTGCGCATCCTGCTCCGCGAGGAGGGCGTCTCCTTTCAACGCCTGAAGACCTGGAGGCCCCCCGCAACCCCGACTACTCGACCAAGAAGGCGAGGGTCGAGCACCTCTACGCGATCGCCGGCGGCGAGGTCATACCCGAGGAGGGCGAGCCCGACGTCATCTTCTGCGTGGACGAGTTCGGCCCGCTCAACCTCATGCCGCACCCCGGCCGGCAGTGGGCCGAACACGGCGGCAAGCACAAGGACCCTGACAACTTCTCCCCACACCTGACCACGAGGAAGTGCCAGCGCGTCGGCGACTGGGCCACCGCGAGCAACGTCGAAATCGCCTACACGCCGACGAGCTCCTCCTGGCTCAACCGCATCGAGGCCCAGTTCACCGCCCTGCGCTACTTCACCCTCGCCGGCACCGACCACGCCACCCGCAAGGAACAGGGCAGCATGATCCGCCGCTACATCATCTGGCGGAACCGTCACGCCGACGACCGGCGCCTACGCGCCGTCGTCGGCAGGGCAAACGTCGCCTGAGGCTCAGCCGAGTTTCTTGCGCATCTTCACCGAGGTCGTCTCGTAGCCGAGCGACTCGTAAAGGCCACGTGCGCCGCGTTCGAGGGCGGCGACCCGTCCGACGCCCGGGCGCCGCCCGTCGACCGGGGAGGCCGGCCACACGGGGCAGTCCAGTACCCAGCCGGACGACGTCGTGGAGACCACAGGCAGCTCTCCACGCAGGTACTCGACCTCCGCCCCGCTCCCGGGCTGTGAAGCGAAGGCGGGAAATCCTGCACCCTCGAACGGCACCGGTGCGATCCCGCTGGGCTGCCCCCACCGCACGGGGCCACCATCGGTGGCCACCGGCTCGTCGAGCCACAGCAGCGCCACGTCCAAGGCGTCGTCGGCGGGGACCTCCAGTCGGGTGTCGGGCCAGCACACGCGGGCCCGCCTGTCGACGGGTGCCGGGCCATAGCGGGGGTGCCCGACGCCGGCCGTCACCTCCGTCACCCAGCGGCCCTCGTCGCGCACCACATGCAGGGCGGTCAGAACGAGGTGGGGGCCCACGAGGTACCCAGAGCCCAACCCACTGGGACCACTTGTGCGTACGAGGACCAGCCGTTCCGGATCCACCTCACGACTCCCAGGGCCGGGGCTCCCTGTCGATGGATGCCGTAGGTGAGCCGTCAACCACGGTATCCGCGCTGTCCCGGGCGTCCAAGCCGCCCGCGGGTCTCCGGATTCTGACCCTTTCCCCACCATGTGCCTCGTCACGCACCCGGAACCCAAAATGGGCACCTACCGTGGGTACTGCCCGGCCCGCCACCGGCCTGCACGCCGGTCGTGACCCGGGCAGGGCGACCTCGACCTTCACCACGCCATTCCCGTCACGCCGGGACTCCACTTCCAGCGACAGTTCGGCCGGCTCGACCTCGAACCGGAACTCTGCCGGAGCCCCTTCGTCCTGCGCCGCATACAGCTCGGGCGGCAGCTCCGCCCCTACCTCGGCCAGTGAGATCCCCACCGATCGCTCTCCCGCTCCCCCGGCGCCGGCTCAGCCACGTGTCAGAGTCCAGTCTGGGCCAACGCTCCCCCGTTGTGCAGCACTTCGGCACGTCCAGTCGCGAGCCCCGTACCGCCTGGTGTGAGCGTGCGGGTGACGACAGCACCTCCGAGGCCGACGAGACCGCCCGCTGGACCGCCCGGTCTTGTCAGTCGAGCAGGACACCGGGGTTCAGGATGCGGTGGGGGTCCAGGGCGTCCTTGGCAGCGCGCAGTGCCAGAGCGAAGGGGTCCGGGCGCTGGAGGTCGTAGCCGGTGCGGTGGTCGCGGCCGACGGCGTGGTGGTGGGTGATCGTGGCGCGGTGGCGGTGCAGGACCTCGCCCGCGACGGCCTTGATGTCGTCCCAGACCGCGACCTCGTCGCCGGGGCGGCCGGCGACGGCCACAGTGAAGTAGGGGGCCGCCCCGTCGGGGTAGACGTGGGTCAGGCGGCAGTTGATGGTGGCCGGGTGGCCTGTGGCTTTCATGGCGGCGGTGGCGACCTCGGTGCGGACGGCGTCGATGAGGGCGGGGATCTTGTCCCAGGTGGCGGCGGTTTCGAAGGTTTCGACGACGGCGCCCATGCGGGCCAGGCCGTCACGCAGGTAGGGCATGCGCAGGAACGCCGAGCGCCAGGCGTTGACGGCCGAGCCGGCCGGGGCGTCGCGGTCCGCCGGGTGCTCTTCGGCGTGGCCGCCGTGGGTGCGGGCCAGGTCCACGGCGGTGGCGAGGCGGTCGTCGACGGGGGTGGTGGCGGATTCGAAGCCGAGGACCAGGACGGAGGAGCCGTCGCGGGAGGCGCCGGAGAGCAGGGCCTCGCCCGCGTCGAGCAGGCGGCAGTTGGCCGGGGCGAGGTCGGACTGGGCGATGGCGCGTACGGCGTCCAGCGCGTGGTGGAAGTCGGCGAAGGCAAGGGATGCGGAGGCTTTGTGGCGGGGGCGTTCCTGCAGGCGCATCCAGGCCTCGGTGATGACGCCGAGCGCGCCTTCGGATCCGAGGAAGAGCCGGTCGGGCGAGGGGCCGGCGCCGGAGGCGGGCAAGCGCCAGGAGCTGCCGGCTGCGGCGGGCGTGATGACACGCAGGGACTGCACGAAGTCGTCGATGTGGGTGTGGACGGTTGCGTAGTGCCCGCCGGCCCGGGTGGCGAGCCACCCACCAAGGGTGGAGAACTCGAAGCTCTGAGGGAAGTGGCGCAGGGTCAGGCCGTGGGGCCGCAGTTGCTCCTCCAGTACCGGGCCGAGGGCCCCTGCCTGGATACGAGCCGAGCGGCTGACGGTGTCGATGTCGAGGACCCGGTCCATCGCGGTCAGGTCGAGTGAGAGCACGGCGCGGTGGGCGTCGCCGCGGTACTCCACGCCGCCGACCACCGAGGAACCGCCACCGAAGGGGATGACGGCTACGTCGTGCTCCCCGGCCCAGTCCAGCAGGTCGGTCACGTCCCGGTCGTCGGCCGGGTGGGCGACGAGGTCGGGGATCCGGCCCGGGCGGGCGCGAAGGGCCCTGATGACGTCGCGGTACGCCTTGCCCATGGCGTGGGCGGCGCGCGCCGGCGGGTCGGTGGTGACCAGGTGGGCCAGGGATGTCGGGGGTGTCATCGCGGGGCGGCCGATGGCCAGGTCGGCGATGCGGGGTATCGGCAGCGGGCGGGCCAGGGCGCCTGGCAGCAGAGCCCCCAGGGCGGCGCATTCGGCGTCGTCGGGGTGGGCGTCCGCATAGCCCCAGCCCCACCAGGAGCGGGTGCGGGAGGAGCGGGGCGCGGAGGGGGTCGCAGGCATGAGGGTGCTCCCAGTGGGGTCCGATCCAACTTACCCTTAGGTAAATTACCTTAGGGTAAGATATGGCCCCATGACAACGCCCTCCTCCAAAGCCGGCACCAAGGGCGTGCCGAGAGCCGATCGCGAACGACAGATCCTGGCCGCGGCCACCGAGGAGTTCGGCCGCCACGGCTACGAGGCCACCACCGTGGCCGCCATCGCCGGACGTATCGGCGTCACCAAGCCGCTACTGCACCAGTACTTCGGCGGCAAGCAAGACCTTTACCTGGCCTGCCTCGACCCGGTCGGCGACCAGCTGCTGGACGCCATCCACGCCGCCATGGCCGAACACGACACCGACGCGCCGCCCACACCCCTGCGCGTCCTCAGCGCCCTCTTCACCGCCCTCGACGGCCGGCGCGAAGCGTGGTTCGTCCTGTACGACCCCACGCTCCCCCCCGGCAGCGACGCCGCCCGGCGCGCCGCGTACTACCGCGACGCCATCGACGACCTCGCCGCAACGGGCACCGCCGAACTCCTCCACACAGCCGGCACCACCGACCCGCTGGACGCCGACGCCCTCAAACACGCGTGGCGCGGCCTGTGCACCGCCCTGGTCCGCTGGTGGATCAACCACCCCGACCAGTCGCCCGAGGCCATGACCCGACGCTGCGCCCGGCTCACCGAGGCCGCCCACACCATCCTCGGCACCGGAGACGGCGAGAGGTGAGCGAGAGGGACGCCCGCCCTCCTGCTGCCTGTGGTGGCAACCCTTGTGGTGGCGTATTCGACCGAGACCCACAGCTCGCGGCGTGGGCACTTCCGGCTCAAGTAGCGCGTCGGGCAGGTGCCGAGACACACCCCGGCCTGCGGGCGTCCTATCCGCAGGCCGGAGCAAAGCCACCTGCAGCCGAAGGCAACGCACCGCTCATGCGGTGCAGGCGGCCGGTGAAGCGTCACGGCCAGTGCATGCCATGACATCCGGGCGCAGGTGCACTGGTGGCCCGGGTAGCGGGCCGCATCATGGCCGTGTAGGCATTTTCGACTGTTCCTACCCGTCGGCTGCGGCTCATCCGCTCAGCTGCCCGTGGCCATCCGCGGCGAAAGAGGCAGCGATGGCCACCGACCTCGAATGGGAAGTCCCCAGGACACCGCCTGGGCGCAGCCTCGCCTGGATCAAGCGCCGACGGTACGGGCGGAGACGGCGTCGAGGCGTGCGATCAGGTCGGCGGGGAGGTCCAGGGTGAAGCCCGCGAGGTTTCCGGTCAGCTGGTCGAGGGTGCGGGGGCCGATGATCACCGAGGTGACGCCGGGGCGCTTGCGCACCCAGGCCAGCGCCACCGCGGTGGGGGTCGAGCCGAGTGTGGCCGCGATGTCGCCGACTTCGTCGGCGATGGTGAGGTTGTGCTCGGCGAGCAGTTCGCCGGCCCAGGCACGGGCGAGCGGCGAGGACGAGTCCATGAGCCGGCCGATGCGCGACGTACGGTCAGGTGCCGTGTCGCGGGTGTAGCGGCCGGTCAGGACACCGCCGCCCAGCGGGGACCAGGCGAGGGTTCCGAGGCCGTGGCGCGCGCTGGTCGACAGAAGCTCGGTTTCGCTGCTCCGAGCGAGGAGCGAGTATTGGTGTTGGAGGCTGACGAAGGGGGTGCCGCTGACGCGCTCGGCGGCCCACTTGGCTTCGACGATCTGTGCGGCAGTGAAATTCGAGCAGCCGACGTACCGCACTTTGCCGGAGCGGACGAAGCCGTCGAGGGTCGCCATGGTCTCCTCGATCGGGGTGTCCGGATCCCACTGGTGACACTGGTAGAGGTCGACGTAGTCCGTACCGAGCCGGCGCAGGCTTGCGTCGAGGGCTCGGGTGAGGTGAGCCCTGGACAGGCCCCTGTCGTTCACGCCCGGACCCTGTGGGAGGAACGCCTTCGTGGCGAGGACGACGGCGTCGCGCCGCCGCTTGATGGCGCGGCCCACGATTCGTTCGGACTCGCCGCCTGTATAGGCATCGGCCGTGTCGATGACGTTGTGTCCGGTGTCCAGAAAGGCATCGATGATGCGCAGGGCCTCGGCATCGTCGCAGCTGCCGACGCCCACCCCTCCGGGAGGGCCGAAGTTCATCGTCCCCAGGCTCGCCGGGGAGACCTTCAGGCCCGATTCACCGAGTCGTGCGTATTCCATCCGTGTTGGCCTCCTACTCGTGGGATGTGCCGGGACGGGACGTGCCGGGACGGCCCGATAGAATCGGATCACGTGTTCCGGTTCGGATGCCGAGAACATACGGAACAGCTGTTCCGTATGTCAACGAGTCAGGGGAAGGCATGACCAAGGAGGCCAAGCCGCTGCGCGCGGACGCCCTGCGCAACCGTGCGCTCGTCCTGGAGGCGGCGGAGACCGTACTGGCCCGCGACGGGGTCGCCGCGTCCATGCGGGCCGTCGCCCAGCAGGCGGGCGTCGGCCTCGGCACGATCTACCGCCACTTCCCCACCCAGGAAGCGCTCTACGCCGCAATCCTCGACGACCGGATGCGGCGGTTGGCCGAACGCGCGACGACCTCGTACGCGACGAGCGACGCGGGCCCGGCGTTCGTCGAATTCTTCACCGACGTCGTCGACAACGCGAGCCGCATGAAGGCCATGGCCGACACCCTCGGCGACGCCGGGGTCGACGTGAAGGCCGGACTGTCCGAGGCCGGGGCGTCGATACGGTCTGCGATCGAGACGCTGTTCGTGCGCGCCCAACAGGCAGGCGCGGTACGCGAGGACGTGGGCATGCCCGAACTGCTCGCCCTGTTGGGAGCAGCGTGCATGGCCGCGGAGCGCAACCAATGGGACCCGCAACTGCGGGACCGTACGCTCAACGTCATCTTCGACGGACTCCGCCCGCGCCCTTGACCGATCCACCGCCGCCCGGTGGAACTCAGGAGGGCAGAGTTCGGGCTCGTTGTAGCGCGGGGACGGTGGCCGGCTTGGCACGCACTCCAGCGCACGTACAACGTCGCCTTCGGATGAGGCGACGGGTTCT
Source organism: Streptomyces sp. NPDC056361 (assembly GCF_042262805.1). NCBI lineage: Bacteria > Bacillati > Actinomycetota > Actinomycetes > Kitasatosporales > Streptomycetaceae > Streptomyces > Streptomyces sp. NPDC056361. The sequence goes on along the minus strand of NZ_JBHJQI010000007.1, from coordinate 57,422 downwards.
GAGTACCCAGTACTCAGCACTTGGCTCCCGATCCAGGTATGACAGAAGTGCTGGAGTGGAGTCGGCGGTCGCCGGCGTGACCGCGGTCAGTCACGTGTGTGTTCGCGGGAGGGACCGGCTGGCGCACCGGGACTGTCGGCAAGTGATTCGCCCACTCGACGAGCTGACCGGCGTAGGCGGAATCTGCCCGAACGATCGTGACCTCGGGGTGCACGAGTCTCAGTCTCTACAGGACTTCCTTGGCCGCGTCGCGGTCGGTCATGTCGGCGGGGGGTGATCCTGCCGAACAGCGACAGGACTTTGCTGTCGACCGCCAGGGGTCACTTCCTGCCGTTGGTCTTCTTCGCCGCGTCGTAGCCGCGCGAGTCCTTGCCGACAGCCTCGGCAGCCTTGACGGACTCGGAGTCGATGATGGTGGCGACCGCGCCGCGTGAGCGACCCATGTCCAGACGGACGCGTTTGCGGAGCCGGTCGCGGATCTGCCCAATCACACCGGCGGTCCAGCGAGCCGGGGAGTTGTAGCAGGTCCGCCAGCGCGGACAGTCCTTGGGCAGGGCCCTCCACTTGCAGCCGGAATCGACGACGTACCGAACTGCGCCCACGATCTCGCGCGGCGGGTGTTTCCCGGACCGTCCCGTCCGCTCCTGGGTGTCTCCGGGCCGAAGTGGGCAACAGCGGGTCGATCAGTGCCCGCTCGTCGTCGTTGGTGTCCGAGAGATAGCAGCGACACCGGGCCAACGCCCCCTCCCTTCGCAAGGGTGGACCCGACGGAGTTGAGCTGGGTGTTCGTGTACCGGATCCAGTGGCCTTGGGTTGCAAGGCGGCGTGCGGGGCGACGCCATCGGTGGTCAACCGGCGGGCCGAACTCAAGGAGGGAACTGCGCCCGTAGCCCCACAACGCCCGTGCCACGCGCGTACGCAACCCCGCCAGCACGGACGGCCGCCCCCAGACCCCTCGCTCTGCGGATCGCTCCGGCATACCCGGCCCTGAAACACAGGGCTTGCAGCGGGGCTCGTTCCGTCACCCACCTGAGAAAGGCGGATCTCCCGTGCCCGAGGCAGCGGGTAGGCGCGCTCTGCGGGGAACAGTCGCTGGGATTTCGCGGCATGCCCGGACTGTGCCAGGGAGGCAGCACTGCGGACCTGCGGGGTCAGGTCGGTGAGACTCACCATCCAGTCGTTGGTGAACGCGCGAATCAAATGACGGCCTATGCCGACCTGAATGTTGTAGTGGTTAAGCGCCGCCTCGCGCGGCGAGCGCTGCGGGTCCCATTGGACAGAGACGGCCGCCCCGGCGACAGCCGCCGGGTGGGCCGTCGTGACCACGGCCCGGGAGAGAGCCTCCTCCCAGACCTCCCGCGTAATACGCACCGCGAGAAGCCCTACTGAACATTGACGGAGAGTGCAACGACGTGACGAACCCGCCGAACGATGCCGGAGGTACGGCGACATGGGATCCGGTGACAGGGGCCCTGAGCGACATCCACCGACGACTGGGGGCCCTCCGTGATGGTCAGGTCGCCGACTACATCCCCCAGCTGGCCCTGGCCGACCCGGACGATTTCGGCATCGCGCTGGTCAGCATGACCGGACACCTGTACCAGGCGGGGAAGACGGACGCCCCTTTCACCATCCAGTCGATGTCCAAGCCCTTCGTGTACGCCCTCGCGCTGAGTGATCTGGGTCCGCAGGAGCTGCTGCGCCGCGTCGGAGTCGAACCCAGCGGCGACCCGTTCAATGCCATCAGCCTGGAGCCCGGCACCGGGCGCCCCGCGAACCCGATGATCAACGCGGGGGCGATGGTCACCACCGCGGCGGTACGGGCCGACAGCCCCGCCGAACGCTTCGAGCGCGTCCTCGCCCTCCTGTCGGCATTCGCCGGCCGGCCCCTGGACGTCGACGAGGGCGTCTACGCCAGCGAGGTCGCCACCGGCGACCGCAATCGCGCTCTGGCCTACCTGATGCGCTCGGCCGGATCGCTGCGGGCCGACGCGGACGAGACGGCCGACACGTACTTCCGCCAGTGCTCGGTGCGCGTCACGGCCGCCGACTTGGCGGTGATGGCCGCAACCCTGGCCAACGGCGGCCTCAACCCGGTCACCGGCGTCCAGGTTGTCGCCGAGCCGATCACGGTCCGCACCCTGGCGGTCATGGCCACCTGCGGGATGTACGACGGCGCGGGGCAATGGCTGTCGGATGTCGGCCTGCCGGCCAAGAGCGGTGTCTCCGGCGGCCTGATCGCAGCCAGTCCGGCCCGCTTCGGCGTCGCCGTCTACAGCCCTCCGCTGAACCGGTCCGGCAACCCGGTCCGCGCCGTGGCCGCCCTCGGCGAGATGTCGGAACGCTTCGGGCTGCACCTCATGCACCGGGCGGGGCTGCGTGCGGCGACGGTGACCGGCACCGAACGCCTGGAACACGACGGCCGGAGCATCGGCCTCGTCAGCGCTCAGGGTGTCCTGGAGTTCACCGAGACCGAGGCGCTCGTCCGGGCGCTCCAGGAAGTCACACCACCCGCTCCAGGCTGGGTGCTCCTGGACCTGACCGCGGTGTCCGCCGTCCTCCCGGGACCGACAGCCGCCCTGGCCTCCGTCCTGACCGACCTCGGCGAACGCGGGTACCACGTCGCCGTCGTCGCGCAGAGGAGCTTCGTGGAGGCGGGCGAGGGACACTCCCGTACCTGGGAGGTGTTCAGCACCCTGGGCGACGCCCTGGCCTGGTGCCGGACGCGATAGCCCGTGGGGGCCACGACCGGCCGGGACACCCCCCTCCTTCCGGCCCGTCGACGTGCTGGTGGGCCCTGACGTTCCACGCCGTCCGCGGCAGAGCCAGACGGCATTCGTGCCGCGGCCGAAGTTCCGATGAGCCCGGCGCAGCAGGACCAGTGCCCCGTGCGCGGGGGCAGCGATGCTTGCCCTGCGAGGCAGTGGGTGCTGCCTGCATGTGTGCCCCGCGAGTCGCGTTGGACGTGGCGTAGGCCTGGAAGGTTCTGCGTCGTTGGTTGCTGATCCCGTGCGGGAGACGGGTGCGAGGTACCTGACCGCATTCTCGTGTCGCATCGACAAGAGGGCAGCGGTACTTGACGGTTTCCTTCCTCGCGCACAGCCCTCACACTCGCCCAGCCCGTGGCCTGTGACCCGACTGGGTCACCCGCGGTTTGGGCGGGCTCGCACGTCGTTCGACCGATGCACCCAGACCTCTTCCAACGAATAGGAGATCGCCCATGCTCAACGGTATGCCCGAGATCACGGCGAAGCGCGCCGCCGCCCTGCTCACACTCGGCGCCGGGCTGGCCGTGGCCACCGTCGTGGTCGCGAGTCCGGCCCCCGCAACGACGACGCAGGCGGGTTGCCGGCTCACTGCGGTTGCCCCGGCCGAGGCATCCGTGCACGCGGCCCTGTTCGTCACGCCCACCTGCCGCTGATCACCGGCGCCACCATGCGGTGACCGATAGACCGCCGGTGCAGCGCGCCGTGCGCTCCGCTGCGACGGGGAGCGCACGGCCCGCACCCGGTCACCCCATCCACTTCCCCAGGAGACGGTCCAGTGCAGCCCACCCTCACCGAGCAGCGCCTCATCGGCCTGGCCAGAACTCTGACCCGCGCCCGGGAGGGAAGCCCGTTCTACCGTGAGCTGATCCCGGCCGGGGAGATCCGGCCGGACAACGCCCCCGCCATCCTGCGCCGGCTGCCCCAGCTCGATCCTGACGGCTGGTCATCGGCCCGTGCGCAGCTTCGCTCCACCTCCACCGACAGCATCGTCACCGGGTTCACCAACGGCACCTCCGGCGTCCCGAAGGCCTTCTGCTCCACCGAGGCGGAGCGGACAGCCCTGAGGTCGAGCCGTCTGGACGACGGCCGCCGCCGCCTGCACCTGGCAGGCATAAGCCATGGAGCCGTTGTCGGACTCGACCTCGCCGAAGAGGGCGACTTCGTTCCGCTCCTTTCGATGCGCTACGCCGACATGGCAGCCGACCTCATTGCCAACGGCACCGCGGATGGCGCCCGCATCCGCGTCCTGGTGGGCACGACACGTCACATCAAGATCCTTACCCTGCACATGCTGCAACGCTTCGGCGACCTCTCCGCTTTCGGCATCGAGACGGTCGAGGTCGGGCGTGACTTCCTCTCCCCCACATGGGAGTCACGGCTGCGGACGTGGTGGGGAGCGGACATCGAGTGCGTCTACGGCTTCTCGGAACTGCGCATGTGCAACGCGCGCAAGTGCCGCACCTGTGCCCACCACCACTTCCCTCCCTCGTGTGTCGCCGAGGTCGTCGATCCTGCCGACCCTGACCGGTACGTCCCGCTCGGCGGGCGCGGCAGCCTGCTCGTGACGGCCCTTTACCCATACGTGGAATTCGAACCCCGGATCCGCTACCGGCCTGGGGACATGGTCGAAATCGCCCCGCACCCCTGCCCGGAGTGGGGCGAGCCGGGATTCCTCCCCTTGGGACGGGAAGCGCACTGCGTGACGACCGGCCGGAGCGGCGAGTACCTCACTCCCAGCGACTACGTGTCCGTCCTGGCCGACCTGCCACAGGTCGCAGTCGCCTTCGACCACCTGTACCCCGACACCGACCAGCGGCACTACGAGGCGGGGAACCCTCGCTTCAAGCTCGTCGACAACGGCGCAGGGCCCGAGGTGCACGTGGAACTCCGATTCGACCCGCTGGTCTGGCCGCGTCAGGCCGAGGAGGTCGCCGCCGCGGTGCGCGCCGCCGTCCCAACCGATGTCCGGGTGCTCCTGTACGGCCCGGACCGACTGCACAAGCCCATTCTCGTGTGACACCCACTCGCAAATGCGCGCTGGGATGCCGGTGGTGTCCCGGAGGACACCGACAGAGCCCGTTCACCCGTACGTGGCTGAGCACATTCACGGGTACGCCGACACGGGGCAGCACGAGGCGACTGCATCGGCATCGGCATCGGCAGTGAAGTTGTGGATCGTATCTCGGACCCGGTCGGGGCTGGTGAACGTCACCGCCTCCCGCAAGAACCGCGCCTACCTGCGCCGAAGCGGGATCCGCTGCACCATCCCGGACGAGGCCGACCAAGCACGCAACCGCCAGACTCGGCTCCCGCGGCGGTCGGACACCGCGCTTCGACCCAGCCGACTACCGCGAGCGCCATGCCGTCGAGTGCGGGACCAACCGCCTCAAGAGACACCACACCGTAGAAGCTCTTGGTCAGGCCGCTGCGCGGGCAGCGGCCGACCCGGTTAATCGGTTGCGGGCCTTCGGGATGGAGTGTCTGATCCCGGCTATGACGATTGTCCTGGGTACACCGACTGTCGACGGGGTGCGCGAGGCCATGGCCGCGCTGCGGGAGTGGCAGTACGACGAAGCGCCGATGCAGTTGCATTCCGGGGACATCGGCTGGAACTACCGGTTCGGGACGGCCGAGACGGCCGCGGTGGTCCGGACCTGGAGTCGGGACGGGCGGATTCTCGCGGTCGGGATGCTCGACTCGCCGACGCTGGTGCGGATGACGGTCGCTCCGGACGCTTTCCAGGATGAGGACTTGGCGTGGCGGCTCGTCGAAGACTTCTCGCTGCCTGAGCGCGGCGTGCTCCCGGAAGGAGCGGTGTCCATCGAGGCGCCGCTGGGCCTCCTGCTCCACGACCTGCTGAGCAAGGAGGGCTGGGGCGTCGACGAGCCGTGGACGCCGCTCTTCCGCGACCTCACGGAGCCGGTGGAGGACACCGGCGCGCGGATCAAGCCGATCGGCCCGAAGCAGGCGCAGGACTTCGCCGACGTCCTGCGGTCGGCGTTCAACACCTCGAGGCCTACGCACGAGTACTGGCACGCGATGTCGGCGGGACCGTTCTACGCCGACGCCCGCTGCCTGGGCGCCTATGACGACCGGGGCAGCGTGGCAGCGGTGGTGACGGTGTGGTCGGCCGGCCTGGGGAAGCCGGGGCTGGTCGAGCCGATGGGCGTCCACGAGGACCACCGTGGTCGCGGCTACGGCCGGGCGATCACCGTGGCCGGGGCGGCCGCACTGCGGGAGATGGGCTCCTCGAGCGTACGTGTGTGCACGCCGAGTTCCAACGTCGGCGGCGTCGCCACGTACAAGGCGGCGGGGTTCGAGGTGCGGCCGGAGGTGCGGGACCGGATCCGGACGGCCTGACGCCGGGGCTGCTCGGTAAGGCGGCAGCACGGGGCACAGATCGTCTGGCAGGTGCGGGTTTCCGGTTCCTCATCCGCCGTCTCGGGTTGCGCTCGTACGCTCCGACGCATGATGGACCCCAAGGTGCATGAGCGGGTCACCGCGCGCCGCGCGGAACCGGATGAACTCGAAGAGCAGTTGGGCAAGCCGTTGTCCGAGGTGCGGGCCGAGCGGGACTAGGCCGTGTCTCTTTGCATGGCTGGTCAGTTGATCGGATATATCCGTCCGGTTAGTGATCACTGATGCGATGTGGGACCGGATCGAGCTGCTGATGCCGGCCGATCCGGTCCTCGGTCGGCGGTGGGCGGTCGGCGGTCGGCGGTCGGCCGATCACCGCCGAACCCTGGAGACCATCGCGCGGAAGTACCGCACCTGCTCGCCCTGGCGGGACTTGCCCGACGAGCTCGGCTCGTTCTCGTTCCAGACCGCCCACAAACGGCTGATCGGGTGGGCCGTGGACGGGCACCTGGGAACGCATCCTCGCCGCGGTCCTGGCAGCGGCAGAGGGCGCTGACGACATCGGCTGGACCGTGTCGGTGGACTCCACCGTCGGCCGGACCCACCAGCACGCCGCCGGAGCCAGGAAAAAGGGGCTTCAGGCCGGGCCGAACCTGACGACCGTGCCCTCGGACGTTCCCGAGGCGGCCTGAGTACGAAGGTCCACCTCGCCAGCAACGGACATGCACGGCCGTTGGCCTTGCATGTCACCGCCGGTCAGGCAGGGGCAGGCGACGCCCCGGTCTTCGAGACCGTCATGGCCGCATCCGTGTCCCGCGAGGCGGACCCGGAAGACCGCGGACCCGGCCCGATGCCATCCTGGCGGACCGCGCGTACTCATCCCGCGCGATCCGGAGTCACCTCCGCCGACGCGCCATCCGCGCTGTCATCTCCAAGGGCTGTCCCGTAACTGCGACGGGGGTGAGGTATCGGCTGCCTGGACACTCCTCAAGTTCAGAGGAAGACGAGGTTGACGCTCTCGTCTACGCAGAAACGCAGGACAACCGTCAGTTGTTGAGCGTCCTGGATGTGCTGCTGGAGGAGTGGTTCGTCGGGCGCCTCCTGCCATTCGCCGATGATCGCTTGGAGGCGAGGCAGCATCGCAGCGCAGTCGGCAGTAGAGAGATCGTCACCACCGACATCCGGGTGATCGAGGAGCGGCTCCAGGGTGGTGGAGATGTCACTCCACGGCCGGTCGCCGCCAAAGCCCCACATCTCCGGGAGGCTGAACCCCTCGGCCTGTGCGAGCCGTTCCCGGAAAGCGTTGAAGCGGATGCAGGACCACGAGACGTCCGGGCTGCTGATGTCTCCGTCTCCTGGGAACAGGGTCAAGCCCATGTGATCCTCCTCGCTTGCGAAGTGGACAGGATCGGCCAGAACGAGCGTCATCGGCAACTGAAATGATCGCCGCATGGCTGGTGTGATCACGGCGTCGGAGCCGTCCTGGATAGCCCCGTTCTCCGGGCTGAGCCCTCGCACCTTCGCCAAGCTGGTGACGATTCCGTGGCGCCAGGGTGTGGACGCGGTCCGCAAGGGCCGGCCGTGGGGCCTTCCGCTGGAGGACCGGCCACTGCTGGTCGCGGCATACTGGCGCACGAACCTGACCATGCGCCAGCTCGCCCCGTTGTTCGGGTGTCCAAGTCGGCGGCGGACCGGATCATCGACCACCTCGGGCCGCTGCTCGCCCTCCAGCCCCCAAGCGGTTCGCCAAGGACACCGGGCTAATCGTCGACGGCGCTCTGATCCCCACCTGGGACCACACCATCGCCGAGCGGTCGAGGAACTACCGGTACTCCACCAACCACCAGGTCGTCATCGACGCCGACACCCGCCTGGTCGTCGTGCTCGGCCGACCGCTCGCCGGCAACCGCAACGACTGCAAGGCATGGGAGGAATCCGGCGCCAAGCCCGCCGTCGGCAAGACCCTCACGATCGCCGACGGCGGCTACCCGGGCACCGGACTCGTCATCCCGCACCGCCGCAAGCGCGGCCAGACCGAACTCCCGGACTGGAAAGAGGAACACAACAAGTCCTACAAGCAGGTCCGGGCCCGCGTCGAGCACGTCTTCGCCCGCATGAAGACTTGGAAGATCCTCTGCGACTGCCGCCTCAAAGGCGACGGCGTCCACCACGCCATGCTCGGCATTGCCCGGATGCACGACCTCGCACTCGCCGGATAGACGAGCGGCGCACGACGGCCGAGCATGCCCCACTCGAAGATCATTTACGGGACAAGCCCCAGCCGTCCGACCAGGTCGGCCACCGTTTGCGGCGAGGTCGCACCGGAGGCCGACCGCCCGTCTTCGATTCCGAGGCGCACAAGCAGCGCAACGCGGTCGAACGCTGCATCAACCGGCTCAGGCAGTGGCGCGGCCTGCCTGGCCATGCGAACGGACAAGCTCGCCATCGCCTACCAGGCTGCACTCCACCTCGCCGCCATCCTCATCTGGGCCCGCAGATGACCCACCTGAGAAGCTCTAGGACTGATCGCCGATGCCGAGGGTGTGTTCTTTGAGGAATGCGCCCGCGTGGGCCGCTGCTTCCTCTGCGGTCGCGTACGGCGCCCCATCGGCGGCCGTGCCGGATGCTCCATCAGCGCCTCGACCAGTCCAGCCCCAACCACCGGAAGGCGACTGCACCAGCTCAGCAGTCCCTCCGAACAGCGCAAGCGTGCTTTTGCCCCCTGTCGCGGGTGCTGGGCGACTGACGGCATCGGGCCATTTCTTACGGGCGCCCTGCCGGGTGATGCCCCAGACAGCTCCCAGCTGCTCATAACTCGCACCGTAGGAGCCGGCGGTCACTGCCGCCCGCTCCGTGAGCCGCTTGACCTCGCCATCCATCACCTTCCACGCGGCCAGGACGGACAGCGCCACTTCAACGGGACTCGCGTCCCACATACGGTCGGCGGACAACCCGGTCTCCCGGGAGCGGATGGCCGAGGCCAGGGGGTTCAAGGCGTCGTACAGGGCCTTGTCGAGCTCTGCCTGCTGTTCTTGGGTGATCTCAGAGACCGTCATGCGACAACCATAGTTTACTAAATCGCCTACGTAAACCAAAGTTTACGGACTGTATGGGTTGTCGCCGCATCAGAGAGACAGGCCCTAGCTGGCCGTGGCGGTGCGGGTGTGGCAGCGGATAGGCGAGCAGCTCGCTGACGAGCGGGCATCGGCCGGGTCGCCGGTGGTGCAGGTGCCGGGTCGGGCGGTGCAGCTGGTCCCGGACCGGGCTTCAGGGGTGGCCGCGTCCGCGCTGCCGACGGAATACCAGCGCATCCTGGCCGCCGTGCGGCAGACCGGCGGGCCGGCGGGCCAGTCGCCGCCCGGGCCGTCGGTGAGGCGCCAGGTCTAGGTGCCGGGGTGCGGGGCAAGTTGGAGCCGCTGCGCGGGAAGTTGACCAAGCTGGCCGATCGCGGCTGGCTGCACAAGCGGGGCGACGGGCAGTTCACCGTGCGCTCGTAGTCGCCGCACTCGAAGAGCGGGTGGGCGTAACCCGTGGGCCCCCGGCAGCAGTTGAGTAGGGCCGGTCGTCCATCACGATCGTCAAGGCGCCGGGGACGTCGATGCGGTCGGCCAGCACGATCGGCGCGGCGGTCGGGTTCAGCGCGATAGGCCAGCCGGAGCGAGGAGGAGCAGTGCGAGAGGGGCCGGCCGATGAAGTTGACCTACGACTACCCGCTCGTCGCCGCCATCGCCACGGTCCGATCCATCACAGGGCTACGGATCCAATCCGTACTCGACACTACTTGTCACGCCCCTACTGAGCCGGTAGGGCTCAATACTCTGCACGTCGCTGGCACCTTTTCCGACACTGAATCCTTTCGGAAAGAACTTCACTTCCTGCAGAGGCACCGGAACACTCCCCCCGTTAGGGTGGCGAAATTTCACACGGGCTACCGGTCGATCACCGAGCAGGTCACGAATGAAACTCTCGGAAGGCAGCCTGACTTCAAGACATACATCAGGTTCCTCGAAATCACCCCTCTCGCACCCGGTGAAGCCTTCCAAGGAGTTCGCACCGTGCATAATTAGATAAAGGAAGACTGTTAGCCTCACCTTATCCTGCGATTCATTCTTGGCGTCGAATACGAACGACGCCTCGTTCTTCTGCCCCGGTGTCAGATGTCCACCATGGCGGATTAGGCGGCCGACCTTGAGCAGCCCCCTATATCCTTCGTTTTCCCTCCATGCCACGCGCGCCTTATCTCCCAGGGCTGCACTTACGTCATCTTGGCTTAGGTGGTGAGCCGCCGGAACGTCATATCCCGTGACCGTATACGTGGCACCGATGACATCCAGTTACCCAGCCCCTACATTCTCCAAGATCACGGTTCCACGCATACGGGTGATGCCACCATGGCTCCCTATCTCATCGAGTTTTGCTACCACGTTCACGCGCGGGCCCTCGTGCGCCGGCCTGTAGAACGTTGCGTACCAGAATTGAATCAGCCCAATCAAGGGAAGTACCGCCACGACCAGCCCCCAGGTCGCATTCAAGGCATGCACCTCTCCGGCAACGGAAACCACAGCGAGCACAGCAAGCATGATCAGCAGTAACGCTCCACTGAACACAATGATGTCGATGATGTCGTGGAGACCACTGCCAAGCTCGATCCAAATCGGGAACAACAGGATCGGGATTGCCGAGGCCTGACCGGCGATGACGCTAGGGAATTCCCAGACTTTATAACCTGCGGTCGTGACGCCAGCGCTTCTCAAACGCCCAAGCTTTTTCCGGATCTGCATGAAGGCCATGGCGTTCACGAATGCGGAAGCGAGTCGCAGGAGGCATGTGATTACTTGTGGAGTTCCTGCGAGTCCGAGATCGATGAGTCCGGTGACTGCAAACAAAATACAGTCGAACAATAGGATCCATTGAAACCTTCGCACGTCAAGGACCCAGTGCGCTCCGTCCCATGCCGGGCGAAACACACTCCGGACAAGAAGACTCCAGGCCGAACGAAGAGAGATGAGTGCCATGCGGGAAGGATAGGAAATCGCCGAGCTTGAAACCTAAGTAAGGCCTGGAATTCGGCATGGATCCCTCTTATGGGCCTGAGGCATGTCTTTTTCGGCGATGGCGACCGGCCGGGGGCAGGGCAGGTCCTCTGATCGGGCGGCCCGACTCGTCACCGCGAACCCCCTGCAGGACGGGGCGCGGTCGCCGCTTGTGGTTCGGGGAGTCGTACAAGGGAAAGGGCCGCGCGGCCGTCGGCGCGGCGCAGCTAACCTGCGCGGATGGAGCGCATTCAGCGGGTCACTGGCGCGGTTGTCGGCTCAGCGGTGGGTGACGCCTTGGGTGGCCCCTTCGAGTTCGGCCCCCAGGGGGCGTTCTCCGCGCGGTTTCCGACGCCTGGTGCTGGTGCTGGTGCTGGTGCTGGTGGCGAGATGAGCGGAGGCGGCGGCTGGGACCCGGGCGAGGCCACTGACGACACGCAGATGGCAGTCTTGGTCGGGGAGTCCCTGCTGGAGCGGGGAGGGCTGGATCTGCCGGACATCTTCGCCCGCTTCCAGCGGTGGGCGGCAGCAGAGCCGAAGGACATCGGCTTGCAGACCGAAGACGTCCTGACCAACGGCATGCCCTGGGACCTCGCCGCCGCGATCCATTTTCAGGTCAACCAGCGAGCAGCGGGAAACGGATCCTTGATGCGGGCATCGACCTCCGCGGTCCACTTCGCGCGCGCCGGCCAAGAAGCCACCATGGACGCGGCTCGCCGTATCGCTGCCCTGACCCACGGGGACCGAGCGGCCTGGGAAGGCACCGCGATCTTCCACGAGCTCATCCGTGTCACGTTCGAGGACACCGACCCCGTCGGTGCGCTCCCGGACATCCTGCCTCTTGTCCACCCCGACCATCGCGACCGCTACGCCACCGTCCTCGCACCCGGCTGGCACCCCGACCAGGCGACCGAGTTCAACGGTGCCGTCTGGCCCTGTCTGGGCTCCGCCGTCTGGTCCCTGCGCACCACCACAAGCTTCGAAGACGCGATACGCGCGGCGATCGACCTCGGCGGCGACACGGACACCGTCGCCGCAGTGACCGGAGGCCTCGCGGGGGCGTACTACGGACTGGATGCGATCCCCGCCCACTGGACCCAGCCACTCCATGTTCCCCTCCCAGGATTCGGCGGACGGGTGCTGCACCTGGCAGATCTGCTCCACCTTGCACACCGCCTCGGAGGCTGAACCGGGTCCGGTGAGGCTTCTCCTTTTCTGTCCTCATTCTCGAATCAGCTAGACCCTCGCCAGCGCTTCACAGCTCCGCCTCGGCGACCATGAACAGGCCGAGAAGCAGAGGTGTCGGCCGTGGTGCAGCGCGCGGCGCACGGGGGTGTCGCCGAGCTGACGGGGACGGAGACCTTAGCGCAGCAGGTACTCCTGCGCGGCCCGGGACCCGCCGTCGCTGCGGCTCTGGGTGGAGTGGCCGGCGCCCGGGAGAACGACGAGTTCGGCCCGTGGGGTGACGGCCGCCAGGTCGCGGGCCCACTGCAGCGGCGTCGACAGGTCCCGGTCGCCGGCAAGGATCAGCACCGGCATCGTCAGGGTGCGGCGGGGTGCTGGTTGGTTGGGGCGCGAGGTGGGCCAGGGTAGGCAGGTCTGCGCGATGCCCTGGGCGCCTGCGGTCTCCCGTTCGAAGGGCCAGGCTGTTGCCGGATTGATCTGTCGGACGGCCCGTTTCAGTGCTCGGTCACGTCCCTCGGTGGGTGCGGAGGCATCGCCCCATGGCCATCGGGAGTCGGCGCAGAGCGTTGCGGCGTGCAGTCCGGAGCTGAATTCCGAAGGTGGCTCGTCGGATGGCGCGGAGAAGCCGGCGACAAGGCCGTCGAGGCGGGATCGGTCGCCTGAGGCGGAGGCGTGGATGGCTTCGAGGATGCGGAAGTGGGGGTTGTCGAGCTTCGGGTCGATGATGCTGGCGATGACGAGCAGGTTGAACACGCCGACTCCGTTGCCGTCGCGCCGGACGACCGTCGCAAGGTCCCGGGCCGGGTCAAAGCCGCACGTCTGCTCGCGGCAGGCGGTGCGGAGAACCTGCGCGGAGTGGCCGAGGGAGTCCTCGTACAGCACGCCGGCACCGTCGAGCGGTACGACGGAGTCGAGGACGAGTTTGCGGACCCGATGCGGGTGGGTCAGGGCGTACTGGCCGGCGGTGAACGTGCCGTACGACACTCCGTCGAGTGTCCAGGACGCCACGCCGAGGGCGCGTCGCAGGTCTTCCAGGTCGGCCACCGTGTCGGCGGTGGTGTAGAGGTTCCGCTTCACGCCGAGGGTTGCGGCGCAGGCTGTGACGGCGCCGGGAGTGGGGGCGACGGTGTCGCTGCTGCCCACCTCCCTCTGGAGGTCCGGGCAGTCGATGGCCGCGTCGCCGGTGCCGCGCTGGTCGATCATCACCAGCCGGTACTGGGCCAGGACTTCGGGGAGCCGTTCGCGGATCCGTCGGACGAAGGGGACGCCCGGCTGGCCGGGGCCGCCCGTGAGGAAGAGCAGCGTCCCCTTGGGTGCGTCTGCGGCGCCGAAGACCGCGGTCCGCAGCTGCACAGTGCCCGGCACGGCCCCTGCGCGGTCGAGGGGCACGGTGAGATCGGCGCAGGTCACGTCGGTCTGCCCGGGGCAGGGCCGTGGATCGGTGAGCCGGGGTGCCGCGGCGGAGGCGGTGGAGGGGACTGAGGGGTACGGGGTCGAGGCGGCGCCGGGTGCGGAGCCCGCGCACGCGACGGCCGTCAGGGCGGCCGCCATCGTCGTACCGGCTCTGGTCAGGAAGGTCATCGTCACGTTCTCCCACGAGGAAGACGGGGCACCGTGCGGCACCCTCGGGGAGCACGGCGCAGGCCGGGTCTCCGGCCGCCGCCAGTCTGCGCCGCGCCCGTGGCCAGAACGTTGGACATTCATGCTCGATCCGCGAGAACCCCCCTCAAGGAGCTGGGAAGACGCCCTGTATGGCTGCGGCACACACGCGTCAGATGGGCCTGGTCGGCGAATCCGTAGGCGTACGCGAGGGTGCGCAGGTTCTCCTCACCTTCCTCAAGCGCGTGCAGCACACCCCGGATCCGCAGCTCGTTGCGGTGATGCGTGAGCGTCGTGCCGGTGACGGCGCGGAAGACGCGGCTGAGATGGTACGGGGAGCACCCTGCTGCCCGGGCCAGCTCCTCCAGGGACAGGCCGAGCCCAGAGGTTCCGCCTGCCAGGACGGCGCAGACGTCGCGCACCAGCCGGGCGTGAGCACGGGCGGCGGCAGGACGGCTGGCGGTGTCCGTGCGCCAGTGCCCGGCGCCGACGGCCACGTCGTCGAGCAACCGGTACAGCCGCTCTCCCACCTCGAACTCGTCGGCCCCGCGCCGCGCCGCGGCCAGCAGGGCACGGTGGCGTACGTCGGTGGCGCCGGTGACCGTGAAGCGGCGGGAGAGCGACGGGCCGTCGAACCGGTCGGTGAACAGCTCCGCGCCGAACCGGATCTCGGTACACCGGTCGCCAGGGCCGATCGGGTGAGCGACCCGGTGTTCGTCACCCGGCCGGGTGAGGTAACCACCGCTCGCGTCGACGAAGAACTCCTCGCCGGCGATCCGACGGAGGTAACCGCCGGACCGGGCCAGAACCACGGTGTAGCCGTCCGCCTGCCCGGGCCCGACGAATCCCGACCTGTCCTCGCAGCACAGGATGTCCTCGACGGTGATCCCCGCGGCCCTGATCCGTCCGCACAGCGCACCACGCCGCTCACGTACCGCCCCGTCCTTGAGCAACTCCCGGACGCTGCACACCTCTTCGTTCACTCGCTCCACCCCCTGAGCCCCCGGATCCCCCACCGAGGGGCGGTTCATGCCAGCGGGGCGTAGGAAGCCGAGAAGGCGTGAGCCTTTCCCAACCTGCTGACGAGCTGGTCGGGTGCAGGTACCTGACGGGCCACGGCAACCATGGAGGATGCCTTGCCCGCATTTCCGAACAAGGCCGCCGCCTTCATCGCCTCGGCGCTGGCCTGCGGCGCCGTCGTTGGCACTGGCTCTGCCTTCGCGGCATCGGCGCCGACCCCGCAGGCGGCCCACGCCCAGACGAACACCATCACCTCCGTGGTGAATCTTGGACTGTCGACCAGCCAGGCGAAGGACGTCCAGGAGTGACTGACGGCCTGCTACGGCTACACCGCGCAATCGACGGCGTCGCGGGAACGGGCGCCCTGGCCACGTTCGGGCGGTTCGCCAACTGGGTGTACGTGGAATAGCGCCGTCCCCGCCGGCACGGGACCGCTCCCCACGGTCACGGAGCAGGTGGTCAGAGGGCATCTCTACGTCACCATCAGGCCGTCCCCCGCGTACGCCAGGAGCAGCCGTCGTACAGCTGCGGCCTTTCCCGCCGGCCGGCAACAGACGCTGTGGCAGGTGGCGGAGTCACCAGCAACCAACGACTGGCAGCCCCGGTCAGGCAAGTGCTCGTCCGACGTCCGGTGAGCATGGCTGCGGAACAGCGGGCGTGGCGGGTCAATGCGTCGAGCCAGGTGTGCTGTGCCGTGGGGTGCGTGCCGCTAGGCCGTGTATCGAAAGTGGATCTTTGGCTGTGAACA
This sequence comes from Streptomyces sp. NPDC056361, assembly GCF_042262805.1. Lineage (NCBI taxonomy): Bacteria > Bacillati > Actinomycetota > Actinomycetes > Kitasatosporales > Streptomycetaceae > Streptomyces > Streptomyces sp. NPDC056361. The sequence goes on along the minus strand of NZ_JBHJQI010000007.1, from coordinate 41,712 downwards.
ATCACGGTTCATGAGTCGGGGAGATCTCACGGACGAGCAGTGGGCGGTGCTGAAGCCGTAGTTGCCGAAGGGTGCCAGGGCGGGGCAAGCACCCGTCCGGCCTCGGCGGCAGGTGCTGGGCGGCTTTCCCCATCTGTCCCGCATGCCAACGGCTGGCCGACGGGCATGTGCGGCGAGCCTCGCATGGGCACGAACGCCCTGAACGGCAGAGCCCATCTGAAGAACCTCGATATCGTGACCGGCAATCAAGAGGGCAAGGGATTCCCCATGTGTAAGAACTCCGAGACGTGGGTGCCCCGCATGGCCAGAAAGGTGCACACCGGATGAGTGACGAGCAGAGCAGGGCTAGGGAGCAGTCCCTCATCAGGTCGCTCGCCGGTGCCTCGCGTGTCGAGTGCGGTCCTGTGGACGTCGAGGCGGCCCGCCTGGCCTACCAGGAGGCGGGTTTCGACGTCACCGACGAGCTCGTGGAGTTCCTCGGGACGTACGGCGAGACGACGGTCTTCTGGCCATCGCACGTCACCGGGAACGAGGCGTCGCTGACGATCTCCGTCGAGGAGGCCGTGGTGGCGTTCCCGGCGTACGTCCGCTCTTTCGAGAAGCGTATGGGAATTTCCGCCCTGCCGGTGGGCATCGCCCTCTCGACCGAGGAGGTGGTTCTCCTCGCAGAGAACGGTGACATCGTCCTGGGTGGTGACGCAGGAGTTCAGCGGGTCGCGCACGGGTTCGAGGAAGCCGTGCGGGCCCTGATCTCTGGCGACTGGGACATGACATTCTTCTAGTCGCCGCAGCTCTAACGATTGGTACTGATCACAGCCATTCTCCGATCGCGGCGACAAGGACGGTGGCTTCGAAGCGGACGGCGAGTTTGTCGAATCGGGTGGCGACGGCGCGATGTCTCTTGAGTCGGTTGATCCCGCACTCGACCGCATGGCGCTCACGGTAGTCGGCCGGGTCAAAGTACGGCGGCCGGCCGCCGCGGGAACCGCGCTTCCGGCGGTTGCGCGCCTGGTCGGCCTTGTCCGGGATGGTGCAGCGGATCCCGCGTCGACGCAGGTAGGCGCGGTTTCTGCGGGAGGCGTACGCCTTGTCGGCCCGCACGCGGTCGGGGCGGACGCGTGGCCGGACCGGCCCGAGGCGGGGCACGCGGACCTTGTCCAGCACGGGTTCGAACTGCGGCGAGTCCCCGCGCTGCCCTGCCGTCACCACGATCGACATGGGCTTCTGACCCTGCTCCACTGCCAGGTGGAGCTTGGTGGTGAACCCGCCGCGCGACCGTCCCAGCCCATGATCATGCGGCTCGGTGAAGATGCCACCAGTGGTTCCTTCTGCAGGTCGCCCCGCTTACGAGCCCTGGCCGCATGCTGGTGGGCGCGGCACACCGTGGAGTCGACGCTCAGGTCCCACGTGATCGCGCCCTTCGCGTCGGCCAGGGACTGGAGCCGGGTGAGGATCCGGTGCCAGGTGCCGTTTCGCTGCCATCGGCGGAACAGGTCGTAGACCCGTCCCCACGGTCCGTACTCGACGGGGACGTCCCGCCATGGAACACCGGTCCGGACCCGGAACCGTATGCCGTCGATCAACCGCCGCCGAGGCCAGACGGGCGGCCGCCCCGCCCTGGCGCCCTTCGGCAACAACGACTCCAGCACCGACCACTGCTCGTCCGTGAGATCTCCCCGGCCCATGAACCGTGATCATCCACAGCCCAGGGTCCACTTTCGGCACACGGCCTAGGGCGCGTATCGAGTCGTGGTCAGCGAGTGGTCCGGGTGAGGTCCTTGATCCAGATCATCGAGGCGCACAGGGAGAGGCCGCGAGGTAGCTGTCGAGGGTCTTGTCATAGGGGGTGGCGATGCCTCGCCATGCCTTCATCCTGTTGATCGCGCGCTCGACCGTGTTCCGTTCCTTGTAGAGGTCGGCGCCGTGGCTGACGGGCCGGCCGCCTCTGGAGCCCTTCTTCTTCCGGTTGGCGGTCTGGTCTTCCTTCTCCGGGATGACCGCCTTGATACGGCGTTTGCACAGGTGGGCGCGGTTTCCGCGGGACGAGTACGCCTTGTCCCCGGCGACCGCGTCCGGCCAGATGCGGGGTCGGCCGACGGGCCCGCTTACCCGTACCTTCTTCAGGACGGAGATGAACTGCGGGCTGTCCGCTGCCTGGCCTGTGGTCAGGATGAACGCCGGCGTCACGCCATTGCCGGAAGCGGTTGTGGACGGTCGACCAGGCGCCGAACTCCGTCGGCATCTCCCGCCGCTGCCCGCCCGTCTTGAACCGCCAGATCACGCCCGCGAACTGCTGCCGCAGCCGCTCGGGGTACGGGCCATACTCGCCGATCGGCAGGTACGGCCCGATGAACTCCCAATCCGGATCGGTCAATTGCATTCGTGTCACGCAAGACGATCTACCGAACCAGAGCGTCGGGGTGAAGGCGAACCCAAAGATTGATCACTCCTCGATATACGCTAGGCCCAGATGTACTCCTCAGCAATCGCACCGTCGCGCCACTTCGCGACGGTAACCATGCGACCACCACCTTCGAACTCGCCAATGACGCAGGTCCACTCGCCTGACCCAAAGGCAATGGGATGCGACGTGATCTGCGGGGGCGTGCCACCCGCAGATTCGACATAGGCCTTCATGGCATCGATGTGCTCCTGGACTCCACGGGTCGGCGGTTGGCCCTTCCAGTCCACCAGGACATCGTCGGTGTGGTGGTGGGCAAACACACCGTTCCAGTCGGCCCTGTTCCACCCGGCGAAATCGAGATCATCCATGCCCTTGAGATTGCGGCTAACCTGGTCATCCGCCATCAGACTCGCTCCATTCCTCGCCAAATTCGCACGGCCCCCGCGCTGATCGCCGTGTTCGGCGCCCCAGCGCTGCGAGCCTACGGGCGGCTCGTACGTCACGCACCCGCAGCGGGTTCACGATGCCCACGGGACGTGGCCTTGCTCGTAAGCGAAGGCGCGTCGTTGCCGGCCTCCAGCTACTTCCGGCCTGCGGCGTTGCGCCTAGCCGTCGAGAGCGCTTGTCAGCAGTTGGAACTGGTGCTGCTGGTGCTGCTGGCGGGCAAGGCCTGCTGGTAGAGCGCCACCAACACGCCGTGTAGGGGCTGCTCCTCCCCGTTGTCATCGGCCTCGTCGACCAGGTGGGCGAGCATTTCGCCGAGTTTTCTCGCCTTCGCCGGGCTGAGGCGCAGGTGGCGCAGCGTCAGGTGGGGTTCGGCGGGAGAGCGGTGCAGTTCCTGGGTGACCGCGGTGAGCATGGCGGCGGTGCCGGCCGCTTGGGGTTCGGCGACGACCATGTGGTGGGCCGTGCGCTGGAAGTGCTGCTCGGTGCCGCCGCGGACCTGGCGGGTCTCGGCGATGTGGATCAGCCCGGCTTCGCGGAGCACTTTGAGGTGGTGGGCCACGTTGCCCTTCTTCGCGTCGAGCTGCGCCGCGAGCTGGCTGGTGGTGGCGGGCCGGTGGCCCAGGGTGAAGAGCAAGCGCTGGCGCAACGGGTGGGCGAGTGCGGCGAATTGCTCGGGCGTACCGATCTCCAGGACGTCCTCAGGAGGTGGCGGATAGGGAGGCTGATCGCGCATGCCGAAAGTGTCTGAACTCTTTGACGCTTGCGCAAGGGCAGTGCTGTACTTCCTGCCGTGACGACTTCGACGAAGCTTGCGCCGGCCCCTGTCATCGACGAGACGACCCGGCTCCTGATCGAGCACTACGTCTTCCCCGAGATAGCCGAGCAGCTCGTCGGCCTGCTGCGACGGCGTCTCGCCGAGGGCGCCTACGACGTCGACGGCGCCGAGGAGCTTGCCCGTCTGGTCACCGCGGACCTGCAGTCCGTCAACGGCGACCGACACCTGAGGCTCAAGCACCACGCTGACCCGGTGCCCCCGCAGCAGGGGGCGGCCACCCTGGACGCCATGCGCCGGGACTTCGATGCCTCGCTGGGCGGTGCACCCCGGGTGCAGTTGCTCGACGGAGGGGTCGCCGTGGTGGAGCTGACACCGATGCTGTTTCCGCTGGAGTGGGCCGCCGAGCCGCTGGGCGCCGCGCTCACCCTGGCCTCCCGCGCCCAGGCGCTGATCGTGGACCTTCGCGCCAATCGGGGCGGCGACCCGGACACGGTCGCCTTCGTCTGCAGTTACCTCCTGGACGAGCGCACCCACCTCAACACCATGCACTGGCGCAGCGGCGAGCGCAGTGCGCAGTCCTGGAGCCTGCCGCACGTTCCCGGCGCGCGCTTCGGTGGCAGCAAGCCGCTGTACGTGCTGTCCAGTGCCAGCACTTTCTCCGCCGCTGAAGAGCTGGCGTACGACCTCCAGCAGCTCGGCCGCGCCGTAGTAGTCGGCGAGCGCACCCGCGGCGGCGCACACCCGTGCCAGGGTTGGACGGTACACCCCCACCTGGAAGCCACCGTCCCCGTCGGCCGCGCCGTCAACCCCGTCTCCGGCACCAACTGGGAGGGCACCGGTGTGCAGCCGGACATCCCTTGTGCTGCCGCCGACTCCCTCGACCGTGCGCACAAGCTCGCCCTCGCCCGACTGACCGGCTGACCCGGCTGACCCGGCTGACCAGCCGACCCAGCCCAGATCACCGGCGACACCGCGCGCAGCCTCCCCCGAGCTTGTAGACGAGTGACTGCCGTTCCCGCACACAAAGCCACCCGCACCGGACGGCAAGCACACTCCAGCAACGTCGAAGAATCGGCAGACCGAGCGGCGTCCCCGTACCCGCGGCGAGCCGACGTACGGGGCGGCGGGGAGGCGCGCACGCACCTGGCGGACCGGGGCCAGCCCCGCACGGGCATGGCGCGGGTGGCGCGGCCCTGATCAAGCGGCGCGATCAAGCCAGATAGATGGCATCCAACTCGCCTTTATTGCAGTGCTGTTGGCATGGTCTATACGCGTAGACAGGTCATGCCCCATCATGGTCGCGCTCCACCACGGCACCACCGCGTCGACCGCACACCCGCGGCCGGCGCAAACGGCGTACCCCGGCACCCCGGGATGTCGCCCGACTTCCGTTGGAGGATGTCTTGTCCGTCAGAAAACAGCTCCGCACTGCCCTGTGCAGCGTCGCGCTCGCTGGAATCGTGGCCACCGCCGCCCAGGGCCCGGCCGTGGCGACGCCTGCGGTGAGCGGCGTGGCGAAGGTGTCGCCGGTGACGGCTGCAGAGGATGTGGTCGCCCGCTCGTTGGCTCGTTCGCTTGCCGATGCCTCCTGGCGGGCCGAGGCCAGGAGGGCCGTCGAGGGCGGGAAGGAGACCGGGCTGAGGGCGCTGGCCGAGAGGTCCCGTACCAGGACCGCGGCATCGCTCGCCGCCGATGTCGCCGCTGCGGACCGTTCTGTGCTCGCGGTGAAGGGGCTGGCCGCCGACGCGGGCGGGCTGCTTACCGTGACCCTGCGCGGAGACGCGAACTCCCATCGCGCCCCGTTGGTCGCCGTCACCCCGTCCGATGACGAGACCGCGGCTGTCACCGCGTATGACACGAATGGTCTGGCGCACACGCTGGACGCGTCCAAGACCCCCGACGTGCCGGTGTACGTGATCGGCATCGACGGAGAGAAGGCGGTCGAGGCAGGTCTGAAGGTTCTGCAGCGTGAGCTCGCCGGCGCCGGGGTCGCACCGACTGTCGCCCCGGCCGCGGTTGCGGATACCGGGTTCTGGACCTCCCGTATCACCTCGGTGCGCCTCAACGACGACATGGAGACCTGGATCAAGGGCGACGCCGAGATCTTCAGCATCGTCAGCGGCTTCGGACACGACGGCAAGGTCCGTGTCGACACGGTGACCCACCCGTACCTCAACGACGCGGGCACCACGTACTACCCCAACCAGATCCTGGTGAACTGGTCGCAGTACAAGTACAACCTCGCCGATGTCGTGATGCTGGAGGACGACGGTGACACCAACTACTCGGCGCTGGCCAAGGCCCTCGCAGCCGCCCTGCTGACCATCGCCGACCTCGGCGCGTACGTCCCGCTGGTCGACCCGATCGTCGACGCGATCCCGTCGTCCTTCTGGACCGACGACGCCGACTTCGTGGACTCCTGGTACACCCTGGCCCGGGAGACCACCGGCACCCGCAACGGAGCCGGCGGCAACGGCCGGTTCACCCTCGACCGGTACTGGGTCTCCGCCCTCTGACGGGCACGGAATCCCGTAGAACCTGATCCGCATCCGCATCCGTAACGCCACGCAGAAACAGCCCACTTCGTGAACGCCTCGCCCCCGGCGGTCGCATCGCCAGGGGCGGGGCGTTGGCGAACCGACGACGATCACACGCACGGCCGAGCGACGAGGGCGAGCGACAAGGCACGGCCAGTCGACGCACGGGCCGCCCGAAAGATCATCCGCTGTTAACGACCGCGTTGCGATGCCTTCGGCAAGTCCCCATAGCTTCCTAGGCGTTCACATTCCTACCAAGGAGTAATATGAGCGCTTTCGCCCTCAGTGCCCTGACCGCACTTGCCACGGCGTTCAGCCTGACCACCGGCCCCGTGGCCCCGGTGACCGTCACGGCCTCTGTGGAGACTCCCGCGGTCTATGACGATGAGACGGGCGGCAACGCCGACGCCGACGACCCGGCTGTCTGGGTCGATCCCAGGAATCCCGGCCGCAGCATCGTCGTCGGCACGCTGAAGGAGGCGGGCCTCGACGTCTACGGACTCGACGGGCGACGCCTGCAGCACATCGCGGCGCCTCAGGCCCCGCGCGAGGATGCCAAGCCCGGCCGCTTCAACAACGTCGACATCGTCTACGGGTTCGAGCTGGGCGGCCGGAAGACGGACCTGGCCCTCGTCAGTGACCGAGGCCGTGACCGCGTCCGCGCGTATGCCATCGACCCTGCCGCTGTCGCGGCCGGCAGGCCGCCGCTGAAGGACGTGACGGCCTTCGACGCCCCGCCGGTCTTCGCCGCAGACGAGACCGAGGTGGAAGAGCAGCGCACGTCGTACGGGCTGACCGCCTTCAGCGATGACGACGACGCCTATGTGGTGGTGTCGCAGCGTGAGGAGACCCGCCTGCGGCTCCTGCAGCTGGAGGATCGCGGCGGACGCGTCGGCTACCGGACCGAGGACACCCTCGCCCTGCCCGACACGTTCACCCTGCCCGACGGCAAGAAGTGGACCCCGTGTGCGGACCCGGGCGAGCACCCCCAGGTCGAGGGCATGGCCGTCGACCTGGAGGAGCACGTTCTGTACGCCGCTCAGGAGCGGGTCGGCCTGTGGCGGATCGACCTGGACGACGAGGAGTTCGAGGACCCGAAGCTGGTCGACCGCGTCCGGGAGTACGGCACGCCGTGGACGTACGACGGGGCGGAGGAGGAGTGCGTACTCGACACCGCTCATGACCCCGGCTTCGGCGGTGAGCACCTGAGCGCCGACGCGGAGGGCATCACGGTCTACCACGCCGCGGACGGCACCGGGTACGTCCTCGCCTCCAGTCAGGGCGACAACGCCTTCGCCGTCTACGAGCGCGAGGACGACAACGCCTACGTCGGCTCCTTCCGCATCGGCGACGGCGCGGTCGACGGCGTGCAGCACTCCGACGGCTCCACGGTGGTCAACGTGCCCCTGGGCAGGAACTTCCCCAAGGGCATGCTGATCACCCATGACGGCGAAGCCACGCCCACGGACGGCGACCGGGCCGGCACCGGCTTCAAGTTCGTCCGCTGGGACGCCGTCGCCGGCGCCTTCCCTGAACCGCTGTCGATCGACACCGCGTCCTTCGACCCCCGCGACGCGAACTGACCTACGCGCCGGTTCGCACCACCCGGCTCCGGCCGACCTCGACCACCGCGCCGCGAGATGCTCGATTTCCGTCGAGCAGCGCGTTCGTCGAGGACCGGCCGGAGCCCGGAGCAACGCCTGAACCCGTCCGGGAACGTGAAACGGATCTAGATGCGCGAGTTGCGCAGCGACTGCCACGCAGCGCCGGCCAGCGCCCGCGTCGCCCGTGGGACCGACAGATGCTCGTGGTCGCGGTACAGGGCCCAGTTGTACTGCACGAGCGACATCTTGTTGGAGGACAGGGATCCCGCCTGATGGGCCCTGTACACCGCGAGCGGCTCGGCCAGGCCGCGGGCGTCAGCGCCGTCCCGCATGATCGACAGCCACAGGGCGTAGTCCTGGCGCTTGCGCATCTCCGGCATCAGCCTCGTGCCCAGGACGTTGCGGTCGTACATGGCGGTGAGAGCACCGATGTGGTCCCGTACCAGCATCGCGCGGTAGTCCACGTGCTCGCGCGCACGGACGACCCGCTGGTTCGGGACCCAGTCGAGGCTGTCGCCGTCGTGGTCGGCGTCCATCTTGAAGTACGAGGTGAACGTCAAAGGGGCAGTGCCCTGCGCAGCGAAGGCGAGCTGCTTCTCGGTCTTCTCCGGGAGCCACATGTCGTCACTGTCGAGAAAGGCGATGTAGTCGCCGCGGGCCCGCTGGATCGCGAGGTTGCGGGCCTTGCCCGCACCCCCCTGTTCGGGTGCCGACTCCGGCAGGACGCGCTCGTCCTGCTCGGCGAACTCGCGGAGCAGATCCATGGAGCCATCCGACGACCGGTCGTCGGTGACCAGCAGCTCCAGGTCGCTGTGGGTCTGCGTGAGCACCGATCGGACGGCTGCGCCGAGGGTGGCTGCCGAGTTGTACACGGGCATCACTACAGATACCAGGGGCACAGCGCTTCTCCTTGCCAGGTCAGGAACGACGGTCCATTCAAACATCGCAATCGGGTGGGAGCTGCACCCGGATCGTTGTCGCCGGTCAGGGCTGTGTGGGCCTGCCGCCCGCCGTGCGCGCCGTCGAGGCGGCACACCGCTTCGTATGCTACGACTCTGCTACGACGTGGGCCTCGACCGCATCACGCGGCCCGCCGACGATTCGGACGTGGATCACATCGCCGACACTTCGGGAGTCGCCGAAGCGGTGCAGTCGCGGCACGGGGACTCGGTCCCGGTTCACGGTCGGCCAGTACCCGGTTTCGCCATCGCTGTGACGTCGAGCGGCCCCACCGGCGTCCGCCGCAGGTCGGCGAAGCCGAAGCGGCGATAGAGAGGCACGTTCGCGGGGTCGGCCGTCGTCAGGAAGAAGCCCGCTGGGGCTGGTGTGGTCGCGAGCACGTGGTCCAGGAGGAACCGTCCGGCGCCGCGGCCCGCGATGTCGGGCCGTACCCCGATGAACTCCAGAGTCCACGTGCCGGCAGGGGTGGCGGCTTCGGCGTGACGTAGATAGCGCAACGTCCTACCCAGGGCGCGGGGCCCGCACCGGAGGAGCGTCCGCGCCGCCCAGGCAGCACGCGTCGCCGCGGTGGGTGTCGCGCCCGGGGGCGTGAGGATCGCTGAGGCGACCGGCTGCCCGTCAGTGGTTGTGAGTGCGTACCTCAGAGAGCCGGGAAGTGTGGCGTGGGCGCGCAGGGTCGCGTCGAACCAGAACGTCCGGACGGTCTGCGAGTCTCCGCAGATCCACGAGATGGCCGGCTCTCGGAAGAAGGCTGCCGCCAGCGTGCGGGCGCAGGCGGCGGGCTCCGGATTCGCAAGGATCTTCCAGGGCCGCGTGGTCTCAGTCACGGTGCCTCCGCTCCAGCGGCGCCTCGGGGACGAGGTGGCACACGAGTAGCTTCAGGAAGAACAGCGGTGCGAACCAGGCGAGGGCGGCGGGCACCTCAAGCCAGAACAGATTGACCAGGATGGCGACCATCAGGACGCACATCGCGACGGGTCGCTTGAGGTGCAGTGGCATGAACTCCACGACGGCCGCCCCAGCGAGCAGGAGTGCGCCGTTGCCCAGCGTCCAGCGCCAGTCGCCCGAGAGCACGACCAGCCCCATGGCCACGAGGTGGAGCAGATGCGCGGAGACGAACAGCAACCGTGCGCGCCTCGCCTCCGGGGCCGGGCGGTGGTACCAGCGTTTCGCCGCGTTGGTCGCGTTGGTGAGCACTCCCCCGATGAGATCCAGCCCCACCAGTGCCAGCACCGCGAACTGCGCGCCTGCCCACCCGTGCCACACGTCCGAGGACCACACTCCTGCCGCCAGGAGCACGCCGCATACGACGAGGCCCGCGGTCTCCACCGCCGACTCGGAACGCGACTTCCCCGGCCCCATGAACCGTTGCACGCGGCCCGCGAGCCCAGGCGGGGTCTCAGGTATGTCCCAGTCGATCTCAAGGTCGGTGCGCATCGGTTTTCCCCTCGCCGAAGAACGGCACGGTCTCGCTCCACAGACCGCGCAGCAGACCCCACAGCTGCGCGCCCTCATCGCCCTCCACCGGTCCTGCGGACACCGCCGACGCCTTCGACACCGTCGACACTGTCGACACCTTCGACGCCTTCATACGGGCGAGAGCCCAGGCATCAGCGGCCCTGACGACCGCCGCGGTCACCGTCACCAGGAGCCCGTGGTCCACGTCAGTGCGGATCACTCCCAGCGCCTGCCCGTTCGAAACCAGTGCGTCGAACCACGCCAGCCACGGCCCATCCCCTTCACGCACCTGCCCGATGGCCGCGTCGGCGAGGGCCAGATCATCGGGATGATCTCGCAGATGGGCCGCGAGCGCGCCGGCACCCGCGTCGAGCCGGGACCAGAACTCCGGCTCGTCGCGTGCCGGGATCCACGGTCCGAGGGCCCCGAGCAGCCGCCCGAGCACGCCGTCCAGCACGGCCGCAAGCAGGTCCTCCCGACCGTCGAAGTAGTGGTACGCGGCGGTCTTCGAGAATCCCGCGGCCTCGATGATCTTGTTGTACGAGGCGGTCTCCGTGCCGTGGTCGGCGAAGTGGCGGCGCGCCACGGTCAGGATCGCCTCCTGACGTTCAGCGGGAAGGCGATCGAATCGCGGAAGAGGAGGCATGTATTGATAGTACGCACTAGTGGGGTGTACCACCAGTACACTCCACTCCACGAGTTCCATCAGCTGCGGCAACCGCCGTCGGTGATCACCATCTCGGACTGTGGGAGCATCCCCGAAGGAACCGAGGAGGAGCAGGTGCGGCTGCGCAACGTCTTGCCGGACGACGTCGATGCCTATGTACGGATGCGGTGCGATCCCGTCATGATGGCCGACCTGGGTGGGCCCCTCCCGCGTGAGGGCATGGCGGACAAGGTCCGTCGGGATGCCCAGCAGGCAGCAGACGACCTTGCGTGGCTCAAGGTGATCGTTCCCGATGCGAGCAGCCCGGACGTGGTGGCAGGGACGGTGGCTCTCTGGTCCCACGACACCGGCGACGGGCCGATGTCCGAGATCGGCTGGATGGTTCTGCCCGAATTCCAAGGACTGGGCCTCGGCAAACGCGCCGTCCGCACCCTTCTGGAACAGGCCCGGGACCAGAACCGCTGGGGCCTGGTGCATGCCTTTCCGGCGACGAGCAACGCGGCTTCGAACGGCATCTGCCGTTCCGTCGGGTTCCGCCTGCTCGCCCAGGTCGAGACGGCCTTCGCAGGACGAGTCCTCAAGACCGACCACTGGGTCATGGACCCGGGGAAGGACTTGCGCTGACGCCAGTGGCCCCCAGGACCTGATCAGCGCTCGGTAGAACTCGACCGTCTGCGGTCACTCGTACGGCCGCGGTCGGCCGCGTCTTCAGCGGCTGCGGCCGGCCTTCCGCTCTATGTTCGCAGGCATCCGTACCGGTCCGCGCGAGGCGGTCTCCGACCTGCCCGATCCACCCGTCGACGCGCGGCGAACGAAGGGCAGGACATGACCGAGCGCCCCAACATCCTGCTGATCGTCACCGACGAGGAGCGCTTCTCCCTGCCACGGCCGCCGGGGTTCTCCCTGCCGGCCCGGGAGCGGATCGCGGCCCGGGGAACCACCTTCGAGCGGTACTACACGGCGTCGGCGCAGTGCAGTTCCGCGCGGTCGGTGATCTACACGGGGCAGCACCTGCCGCTCACCGAGATCTACGACAACGACAACATGCCGTACATCCGCCCGCTCGACCCCGAGCTGGGGACGCTCGGCACGATGCTGCGGTCGGCCGGCTACTACACGACCTACCAGGGCAAGTGGCACCTGTCGAACTGCTATGTCACCGCGGAGAACCCCGGACCCACGACGGACGCGCTGGAACCCTACGGGTTCAGCGAGTTCAACGACTGGGGCGACATCGACGGCGGCGCCTGGGCGGGCCTGAAACTCGACCCGGTGATCGCGGGCCAGGCCGTGCGGTGGCTGCGCAACAGGGCGCCGGTCGTTCGTCGGGACCAGCCGTGGTTCATGGCCGTCAACTTCGTGAACCCGCACGACATCATGAGCTTCGACTACGGCGGCCGTTCGCAGGTGCAGCTTCCCTTCGGGCTCGCCCACGCCGTGGTGGCCCGGGCGGCGGCGAACATCCCCGTGTATCAGCGCCGTTGGGAGTTCGACCTCCCCACGAGTCTGCGCGACGACCTCTCCGGTGCGGCGCCGGCCGTGTCGGAGTACGCCAAGATGATGGACACGGTCTTCGGACCGGTCGCCGACGACCAGCACTGGTACGACGGCCTGAACTTCTACCTCAACGCCATCCGTGACGTGGACCGCAGCGTCGAGTTCGTCCTGGACGCGCTGGAGGCCTCCGGCCAGGCGGACCGCACGGTCGTCGTCTTCACCTCGGACCACGGTGAGATGGCGGGCTCCCACGGCCTGCGCCAGAAGGGCAATCTCGTCTACGACGAGAACTTCCACGTCCCGTTCATGATCGCGCACCCCGACGTGGCCGGCGGAGCCCGCACCGAGGCGCTGGCGTCCTCCGTCGACATCGCGCCCACCCTGCTCGAGGTCGCCGGGCTCGACCCCGCGCGGACGGCCACCCGCCACCCGGCCCTGAAGGGCCGTTCACTGATGCCCGTGCTCCACGGGCACCCGGTGCGCGAAGGCGTCCTCAACGCGGTGGAATCGATCACGACGCTGGACGCCTCGTTCTGGTTCGAGTTCGCCGACCCCGACGCACCCAAGCGCATCGCCTCCGGCGACCTGCGCCCCGATTGGAACAAGCGCGGCTTCCTGCGCGGCTACTCCGACCAGCGCTACACCTTCGGCCGCTACTTCTCGCCGCTGAACCCGAACCGTCCGTCCACCGCGCAAGCGCTGCTGGCGGAGAACGACGTCGTCCTCTACGACCGCGAGCAGGACCCCGCCGAGATGCGGAACCTGGCCGCCGACCCCGCCAACCGCGATCTGGTCGAACGCTACCGGGCCCTGCTGGAGGATCTCATCGACGCCGAGATCGGCACCGACACCCACGCCTGGGTCACCGAACGGCCCCGCCTGCTCGGCTGGCCCACCTGGCACGGCGACACCGACCACGCCGCCGCCGTCACGACCGCGACCTGAGATTCGTGTCGCCCGCGGCTGCGAGGAAGAGGGGCGTGCGTTGTCCGGGCGCGTCTGCGTGATCAGCCGATGCGGTCGCGGACGAAGGCGAGCTGGAGCCGCTCGTGGGCGCGCCCGCCACCCTCGTGCCCGTTGAACGGGTAGACCTCCACCGACTTGTCGCCGGCGTACCGGTGATAGGCGGCGAAGCAGGTGGAGGGCGGGCAGATCGGGTCCATGAGCGCGATGGAGAAGAGCGCCGGTGCGTCCGCCCGGGCCGCGAAGTGCATGCCGTCGAAGTACGACAGGGTCGTGAAGACCCGGTCGACGCGGTCGCGGTGGAGGGCGAGGTACTGGGCTATCTCGGTGTAGGGCGGTTCGGGGGCGATCTCGGCGCCCCGCCGGATGTGACAGAGGAAGGGCACGTCCGGCATGACTCCGGCGAGGCCGGGGACGAGGCCGGCTACGGCGAGGGTGATGCCGCCGCCCTGGCTGAAGCCGGTGACGACGATCCGGTCCGGGTCGACCATCGGCAGGACGCGGGCGGCCTCGGTCCAGCGGGCGGCGTCCGTGAACAGGCGCCGGTAGTAGTGGTCCTCCGGACGCTCGATCCCGCGGGTGAGGAAGCCGGGGACCGGGCCGCTCGGGCCGGGCGCGGGGTCGGCGGTGTCGCCCGGGGCGGCGGACCAGCCCTGGCCGCGGGTGTCCATGAGCAGGTGGGCGTAGCCGGCGGCCGGGTAGAGGAGGTTCTCGTGCGGGAGGCCACGACCACGCCCGTATCCGAGGAACTCGACGACGCAGCCCAGCGGGCCGGTCGCGCCGGCCGGGACCCGCAGCCAGCCGCGTACCGGCTGCCCGTCGAAGCCGGGGACGGTGACGTCGTAGGTGTCGATCAGCGTCAGGCCGTTGTCGACGGGACGGAGTTCCGGCGTACCGACGGCACCCAGGGCGAGGGTGCGGGACCAGAAGTCGTCGAAGTCGTCCGGAACGGGTGCTTCGGGCCGGTACGCCAGACAGTCGTCCAGCGTCAGGTCGGTGAGCGGCACGGCGCCTCCTGAGGGGTGTCACGAAAGGACATGTGACGTCTGATGTCCGGTGACTGTAGGGACCCCTGCGCGAAACGGTCAAGCGAGGCCGTCCTATCGGAGGGGGTGGCCACCCGGACGGAACCGCGTGGCCACCTCCACCGCCTCCGTCACGTCCGACCGGCGGTCCTGGCGCGGGCGGTGGCCAGCCGGCGGCGCACGGGGGCGTAGTGGTCGGCGACGGCGGCGACGAACGCGGTCGGGTCTCCGGCCCGCGCGGCCTCGACGATGCGGCGGTGGACGTCCACCGTCACCTTCTCGTCCTCGATGGTCATCAGGTTCAGATGGGGCGAGACGATCGAGTAGACGTCCCAGAAGGCGAGCGTCAGCTGGCTGATCAGCTCGTTGCCCAGCGGTTCCACCAGGAGGGCGTGGAAGGCGCGGTCGGAGGCGACGAAACCGTCCCCGTCGCCCGAGCCCTGCCGCTCCATCTCGGCGACCAGGCCTTCGAGGGTGTCGAGATGCCGCGGGCCCAACGCCCCGATGATGCGTTCGGCGTTGCCGCGCTCGAAGAGCTCCCGTACGTCGACGAGGTCGGCGTAGACCTGGAAGTCGTCGTCCGGACTGAGCATGCCGCGGAAGGTCATGGACTCGACGAGCGCCGAGAGGCTGAGCCGGCCCACGTAGGTGCCGTGACCGTGCCGCACCTCCACGATGTCGAGCGCGGCCAGGGTCTTGACCGCCTCGCGGACGCTGGAGCGGCTCGCGCCCAGCGCGATGCAGAGCTCCGCCTCGGTGGGCAGGGGGTCCCCGGGGCGCATGCGGTTGTCAAGCATGTAGCGCTTGATCTCCTCCGCGACGGTCTTGCGGAGTGACGCGCGCCCTGGGCGCGCACCCGAAATCTCAGGACTGGTCACCTATTGACCCCTCTCCCTCGTCCAGCTAGGTTCACACGCTATCAGCCGTCGGACATCAGACGTCCGAACTCCAGGCTCTTCCCGAGTGAACGTTGCCCCTAGGAGGACCCACATGTCGCAGCGGACACCCGCAAGACTCCGCCGCCGCAGCTTCCTGCGTTACACCGGCGCCGTCGGCACCTCGGTCGTGCTCACCGGCACCCTCGCAGCGTGCGGCGGTCCCGCCTCCACGGGTTCCGCCGACGGGGGCAACACGAGCTCGATCGAGGCCGGCATCTCGTACGCGCTCTCCACCGGCTTCGACCCCATGACGGCGTCCGGCGCCACCCCCGTCGCCGCGAACACGCACATCTTCGAGGGCCTCGCCGAGCTCGACCCGGCGACCCTGGCCGCCCGCCCCGCGCTGGCCACCGCGCTGCCCACGAAGATCGACGCCACCACCTACCGGGCGACCCTGCGCTCGGGGGCCACCTTCCACGACGGCTCCCCGGTGACCGCCGAGGACGTGGTGTTCAGTTTCGAGCGCATACTCGACCCGAAGAACGCCTCGCTGATGGCGCAGTTCCTGCCCTTCCTCGACTCGGTGAAGGCCGTCGACGCCTCCACCGTCGAGTTCAAGCTCAAGTACGCCTTCGACCTGTTCCCGTCCCGGGTCACCGTCGCCAAGATCGTGCCCAAGAAGCTGGTGCTCGCCGACCCCAAGGGCTTCGACGCCAAGCCGGTGGGCTCGGGGCCGTACCGTCTGGTCTCCGCCACGAAGGAAGACAAGATCGTCTTCAAGGCGTACGAAAAGTACAACGGCCGCAACAAGGCCAAGGTCGAGAACATGACCTGGCGCCTCATGTCCGACCCGGCCGCCCGGGTCAGCGCCCTGGAGTCCGGCCGCGTCCAGGCCATCGAGGACGTCCCCTACATCGACGCCAAGCGCCTGTCCCAGAAGGCCACCGTCGACTCCGTGCAGTCCTTCGGCCAGCTCTTCATGATGTTCAACACGCAGCAGAAGCCCTTCGACGACAAGCGCGTCCGCCAGGCCCTGCACTACGCGATCAACACCCCCAAGATCATCGAAACCGCGATGATGGGCAACGGCACCGCCGCCCAGGGCTACCTGCAGACGACGCACCCCGACTTCCACAAGGCGTCCACGGTCTACGGATACGACCCCGCGAAGGCGAAGAAGCTGCTCGCCGAGGCGGGCGTGAACAACCTCTCGATCGAGCTGCTCACCACCGACACCGGCTGGGTCAAGGACATCGCCCCGCTGATCAAGGAGAGCCTCGACGCGGTCGGGGTGAAGACGACGCTCGACATCGGCCAGTCCTCCGCCCAGTACGGCAAGGTCGACCAAGGCGCTTTCCAGGTGCTCGTCGCCCCCGGCGACCCGTCCGTCTTCGGCAACGACGTCGACCTGCTGCTGCGCTGGTTCTACGACGGCACCTGGCCCACCAAGCGCTACCGCTGGAACGGCACGGCCCCCGACAAGCAGGTCCGCGCGCTCCTCGACCAGGCGGCCCGCAGCTCCGACGCCGCCGAGCGCACGAAGCTGTGGAACCAGGCCATGGACGTCGTCTCGGACGAGGTCCCGATCTACCCGATCCTGCACCGCAAGCTGCCCACCGCCTGGAACGACAAGGCGCTGCCCGGCTTCAGCCCGCTGCCCACCACTGGCATGTCGTTCCTGAACGTCGGCCGTTCCTGACCGGTCCCGGGCCGGCCCGTACCTGACCACGGACCGGCCCGGGGCCCCTCCAACCGCTAGGAACCAAACGATGGTTGTCTTCCTCCGGCTCGCGCTGCGCCGCATCGCGATCATGCCGGTGATGATCCTTGGCATCACCTTGCTGGTCTTCGTGGTGCTGCAGTTCTCCCCCGCCGACCCCGCGTTCAACGCGCTCGGTGAGGGTGCCACCCCCGAGGCCCGCGCCGCCTTCGCCGAGGAGCACGGGCTCGACGATCCGCTGCCCGTCCGGTACGTGGACTTCCTCGGGCAGCTGCTCCGGGGCGATCTCGGCGTCACCCTGCCGCCCGGTCAGCCCGTCGCCGACCGCATCGCGATCGCCCTGCCCGTCACCGTGCAGCTCACCGCCCTCGGCCTCGTCCTCGCGATCGTCCTCGCCGTCGCCATGGGCGTGACCGGCGCCGTGCAGCGCGACCGCTGGCCCGACCAGGTCACCCGGATCCTGTCCATGGCCGGCATCGCGATCCCCTCCTTCTGGCTCGGCGTCGTCCTCATCCAGCAGTTCGCGCTCAACACCCCCGCCTTCCCGACCGGCGGCTACGTCAACCCGGCCGAGTCCTTCACCGGTTGGCTGCGGGCCATGGCCCTGCCCGCGATCTCCCTGGCGATCCCCGTCGCCGCGTCGCTCGCCCGGCTCATCCGGACGTCGATGGTCGCCGAACTCGACCGGGACTACGTCCGCACCGCCACGGGCAACGGCCTCCCCCGGGTCCTGGTGATCCGCGGCGTGCTGCGGAACGCGCTGGTCACTCCGCTGACCGTGCTGGGCATCAAGGTCGGCTACCTGCTGAGCGGCGCCGTGGTCATCGAGACGATCTTCGACCTGCCCGGCATGGGCAAGCTCATCCTCGAAGGCGTCACCGGCGGCGACACCGCCCTCGTCCAGGGAACCGTCCTCACCATCGCCCTCGTGTTCCTGGTCGTCAACGTCGTCGTCGACCTCCTGTACCTGCTGGTCAACCCCCGTATCAGGACGGTGTGACGCATGTTCACCGGTCGCCTCGCCCAGAGGCTCTCCCGCCCCGGCATCCGCTTGCGGACCCTGCCCCTCGCCTCGCGCACCGCCCTCGGCATCCTGCTGCTCGTCACCGCCGCCGCCGTCTTCGCGCCGCTCATCGCCTCCGACCCGCTGGCCACCGGCGCCCCGGTCCGGGCGCCCGGCGCCGAGCACTGGTTCGGCACCGACCGCGTGGGCCGCGACGTCTTCTCCCGGGTCGTGTACGGCGCCCGCTACTCGCTCGTCATCGGCCTCGGCGCCACCGCCCTCGCGGTCGTCGGCGGCGCGCTCCTCGGCGCGCTCGCCGCCACGTCGCGCAAGCTCGGCGACGAGTCCGTCATGCGCACCCTCGACGTGATCATGTCCTTCCCGCCGATCGCGCTCGCCGCCGTCCTGGTCGCCGTCTTCGGCCCCAGCGTCCCGGTGATCATCGGCACCATCGCCTTCGTCTACGTGCCCTCGCTGGCCCGTGTCGTCCGCGCCAACGTCCTCGCCCAGTACGGCGAGGACTACGTGGCCGCCGAGAAGGTCATCGGTGCCCGCCGCGGCCACATCGTGCTGCGTCACGTCGCCGTCAACTGCGCGGCCCCCGTCATGGTCTTCGCGACGGTCCTCGTCGCCGAGGCCATCACCTTCGAGGCGAGCCTCTCCTTCATCAGCGCCGGCGTGCAGGACCCCGACCCCAGCTGGGGCAACGTCCTCGCGTACGGGCGGCAGATCCTGCTCTCCGGCGGGTGGTGGGCCACCTTCTTCCCCGGCGTGGTGCTGCTGATCACCGTCCTCGCCCTGAACATCCTCTCCGAGGGGCTCACCGACGCGTCGGCCGCGCCGAAGTCGGCCCGCGCGGAGGACGCCCCCGCGAAGCGGGAGTCGGCCCCCGAGGCGGATCCCCGCTCGCGCGGGGAGATCGACGCGGCCCTCGCCAAGCTCGCCGAGGTCGTCCGGACCACCCCGCCCTCCGCCCGGCCGGTCCCCGACGACGCGGCCGAACTGCTGGTCGTCAAGGACCTCGCGATCCGCTTCCCGGACCGGTACGGCGAGGTGAACGTCGTCGACGGCATCTCCTTCACCGTCCGCGAGGGCGAGACCCTCGGCCTGGTCGGCGAGTCCGGCTGCGGCAAGTCCATCACCAGCCTCGCGATCATGGGCCTGCTCGCCCGCAACGCCGAAGTGTCCGGCACCGTCGAGTACCGCGGCCGGGACCTGCTGTCGATGGACCGCAAGGAACGCCAGGCGCTGGCCGGCCCCGAGATCGCGATGGTCTACCAGGACGCCATGTCGTCCCTCAACCCCTCGATCCTCGTGGGCAAGCAGCTGGGCCAGCTCACCTCACGCGGCGGCACCCGGACCCCGGCCGAACTCCTCGAACTCGTCGGCCTGGACCCGAAGCGCACCCTGCGCAGCTACCCGCACGAGCTGTCCGGCGGCCAGCGCCAGCGCGTCCTCATCGCCATGGCCCTCTCCCGCAGCCCCAGACTGCTCATCGCCGACGAGCCGACCACGGCCCTGGACGTCACCGTCCAGGCCCAGGTGGTGGAACTCCTCGTCCGGCTCCGCGACGAACTCGGCTTCGCGATGGTCCTGGTCTCGCACGACCTCGCGCTCGTCGGTGACCTCTCCCACCGGGTCGCGGTCATGTACGCCGGCCAGCTGGCCGAGGTCGGCAGCACCCGCTCCGTCCTCCAGGCCCCCACGCACCACTACAGCCGCGGTCTGCTCGGCTCGGTCGTCTCGCTGGAGGCCGGCGCGGCGCGGCTCCACCAGATCCACGGCGTGGTCCCGGCCCCGAAGGGGTTCGGTGCCGGCTGCCGGTTCGCCTCGCGCTGCGAGGCGGCCACGGAGCTGTGCCGGACGACGCCACCGGAGCTGACCGCGCCCGCCGGCCGGGCCCACGAGTTCGCCTGCCATCACCCGGCGGCGAGCGCCGAGCTTCAGAAGGAGGAGGTCCGATGATCCGCCTGGAGAACGTCCACGTCCGGCACAAGGCCCGCGGCGGCGTCTTCCGCCGCGACTCCGTCCACGCCCTCACCGACGCCTCGCTGGAGGTGAAGAAGGGCGAGATCCTCGGCCTCGTCGGCGAGTCCGGCTGCGGCAAGTCCACGCTTGCCCGCGTCCTCACCGGCCTCCAGGAACCCACCGAGGGCACCGTGCACTTCCGCGGCGAGGACCTCTGGCGGATGCCCGCCGCACGCCGCCGCAAGGAGTTCGGCGCCGCGGTCGGCGTCGTCTTCCAGGACCCCTCCACCGCGCTCAACCCGCGCATGTCCGTGGGCCGCATCCTCCGCGACCCGCTCGACGTCCACCGGCGCGGCACCGAGCGGCAGCGCGAGGAGCGCGTCGAGGAACTCCTCGATCTCGTCGGCCTGCCCGGCCACACCCTGCGCGCCCTGCCCGGCCGGCTCTCCGGCGGCCAGCGCCAGCGCGTCGCCATCGCCCGCGCGCTCGCCCTGGAACCGGACGTCATCGTCGCCGACGAACCCACCTCGGCCCTCGACGTGTCCGTCCGCGCGCAGGTCCTCAACCTGCTCGTGGACCTACGGGCCCGGCTCGGCCTGGGCATGGTGTTCATCTCCCACGACATCCAGACCGTCCGTCACCTCTCCGACCGGCTCGCCGTCCTGTACCTGGGGCGGATCGTCGAGGAGGGCCCGGCCCGCGCCGTGTCGGCGGCGCCCACGCACCCGTACACCGAGGCGCTGTTCTCCGCGACCCCGAGTCTGCTGGAGCACACCGAACGGATCATCCTGACCGGCCCGGTGCCCTCCGCCGTCAACCCGCCCAGCGGCTGCCCGTTCCGCACCCGGTGCCGGAAGGCGGACGACGCCTGCGCGACCGCCTTCCCTGCGGCCGACGGCGACGCGGACGGCCACCGCTGGCACTGCGTCCACCCGCTGACGGACGGCGCCCCCGTTCCCTCCCCCTCCCGTTCCGCATCCCACGCACACATCGCCAGGAGCACGTCGTGAACACCCGCACCCCCCGCTTCACCGGAGTCATCCCGCCCGTGGTCACCCCCCTGACCGCCGACGGCGAGATCGACACCGCCTCTTTGGAGCGGCTCGTCGGCTTCCTCCTCGAAGGCGGGGTGACCGGCCTCTTCGCCCTCGGCAGCTCCGGTGAGACCGCCTACCTCACCGACGCCCAGAAGGACCTCGTCGTCGACACGATCGTCCGCACCACCGCCGGCCAGGTGCCCGTCGTCGCCGGCACCATCGAGCAGACCACCAACCGCGCGATCGAGCGCGGCCTGGCCGCCCTCAAGAGCGGTGCCGACGCCGTCGTCGCCACCGCCCCCTTCTACACCCGCACCCACGAGACCGAGATCGACCGGCACTTCCGGCTCATCGCCGACGCCGTCGACCTCCCCCTCCTCGCCTACGACGTGCCGGTCTGCGTCCACAGCAAGCTCTCGACGGACCTCGTACTGCGGCTCGCCGCCGACGGCGTCCTGGTCGGCGTCAAGGACTCCAGCGGCGACGACGTCGGCCTGCGCTACCTCTGCCTGGGCGCCCGGGAACTCCCGGAGTTCTCCGTGCTCACCGGCCACGAGGTCGTCGTCGACGCCATGCTCCTCGGCGGAGCCGACGGCGCCGTCCCGGGCCTCGGCAACGTCGACCCGCACGGCTACGCCCGCCTGGACGCGCTGGCCGCCGCCGGCGACTGGGCCGCGGCCAAGGCCGAACAGGACCGCATCGCCAGGCTCTTCGAGATCGTCACCGTCGCCAAGCCCGGCACCGCCTCCGCGACCGCTGGTGGCCTCGGCGCCTTCAAGACCGCCCTCAAGGTACGCGGAATCATCGACACCAACGTCGTCAGCCCCCCGATGCGCCCGCTCGACGCGGACGAGACCGCGCGCATCGCGGAGATCCTGGAGCGGGCGGGCCTGCGATGACCCTCGTCGCCGGAATCGACATCGGCGGCACCAAGACCGCCGCCGGCCTCGTCGACGCGAACGGCACCGTCCTCGCCCGCCGCACACTGCCGACCCCGGCCGCAGACGGCCCGGCAGCCGTGGTCGCCGCGGCGGTCCGGGCCGTCCGGGAACTGGGCGAACCGGTGGCGGCCGTCGGCGTCGGCAGCGCCGGCGTCGTCGACCCGGCCGCCGGCCGGATCGTCTCGGCCACCGCCGCCCTGCCCGGCTGGGCCGGAACCGAACTGCGTCGGGACCTGGAACAGGCCCTCGGCGTCCCCGTCGCCGTCGACAACGACGTCCATGCCCACGCGCTCGGAGAGGCGTGGCTCGGGGCGGCCGCCGGGCACCGCCACGTCCTGCTGGTCGCGGTCGGCACCGGCATCGGAGCCTCACTCCTGAGGGACGGCCGGGTGCACCACGGCGCCCGGTACGTGGCCGGGCACGCGGGTCACGTGCCCGTGCCCTCCGCCGCCGGGGTCCCCTGCACCTGCGGCGGCACCGGCCACGCGGAGGCGGTCGGCAGCGGTCCCGCGCTGCTGGCGGCGTACACACGGTCGGCACCGGATCCGGCCTCCTCGCTGGCCGAGGTCTCCGCTCGGGCCGCCGGGGGCGAGGAAGCGGCCCTCCGGGTCCTGGCCTGGGGCGCGAGGGCGCTCGGCGAGGCCTTGGGCGGGATCGTCAACATGACCGATCCCGAACTGGTCCTCGTCGGCGGCGGCGTCGGCAACTGCGGCCCCGAGTGGTGGGAGCCGCTGCGGGAAGCGTTCACGGCCGAACTCCTGCCTCCGCTGAAGGGCGTGGAGCTGCGGCCGGGTTCGCTCGGCGGCGACGCGGCCGTCCTCGGCGCGGCCCGCCTCGCGCTGGAGGTCCTGCGATGAGCGAGAGTCCCGCCCTCGGAGTCGTCGAGCGCCTGCGCGGTGCGCTGATCGTGTCCTGTCAGGCCTATCCGGGCGAGCCGATGCGCGACCCCGACACCATGCGCCGGGTGGCGCTGGCCGCCCGCGACGGCGGCGCGGGCGGCATCCGCGCCCAGGGCCTGGACGACGTCCGGGCCATTCGCGGCGCCCTCGGCCTGCCGCTGATCGGGCTGTGGAAGGACGGGTCGGAGGGCGTGTACATCACCCCGACGGCCCGTCACGCCCTCGCCGTGCTGGAGGCCGGGGCGGACGTCGTCGCCCTGGACGCCACCGACCGGCCCCGGCCGGACGGCCGGCCGCTGGTCGAGTCGATCGACGCGGTGCGGGCGGCGGGCGGCCTGGTGATGGCCGACGTGTCCACGTACGAGGAAGGGGTACGGGCCGTCGCGCTCGGCGCCGACCTGGTGGGCACCACGCTCTCCGGCTACACCCCGGCCACGTACGACCGCACGGCAGCCGGGCCGGACCTCGACCTGGTGGAGCGGCTCGCCGGGACGCTGGACGTGCCGGTCGTCGCCGAAGGCCGGATCCACTCCCCCGCCCAGGCGGCACGCGCCCTGGAGCGCGGGGCGTACGCGGTGGTCGTCGGCACGGCGATCACCCACCCCACCACCCTGACCGGGTGGTTCGCGGCCGCCGTGGCGGACGGCCGGATCTGATCCCGTCGCCGGCGGTACGGTCCGGTGCTGCCGGCGACGTCATGGGGCGTGGCCCTCCCGGGCGGAGAGGGCCACGCCCTCCTGTCATGGGGACGCGTTCCCGTGGGCGCACCCGTCCGCGTCCGGGCATTCAAACGGCGAGGCGGACGTGAGGCCGAGCGGGGTGCCGTTCGCGCGCAGCACCTTCCGCACGTCGAGGATCAGCGGGAAGACCTCCTGGTTCCGGTCTTCCCCCTGTTCGTCCCAGGCCCGCTGCTCTGCCTCGACGGCCATCCGGTCCTGGGCGAAGACGCGCTCGGTGAAGCGCCGGATCAGCGGCCAGGCGAGGTGGAGGGCCCCGGGGAGCGACGGCTTCGCGATCATGAGCAGCCCGAACACGCGGCTGACGCGCTGTTCGAGGTCTTCCGGCACGTAGGCGGCCCACAGGGAGAACGCCGCCGTGCCCGACGACTCGGGGACGGCCCGGAGCGTCTGGTACGGGTACTCGGTGCGGATGGTGACCACGTCGGGCGTCGACGCGCCGCCCACGCCCTCGGCGGACAGCAGGCCCGCGCCCCGGTCCTTGCGCCCGCCGGACGGGACGAAGAGGTACCGGGCCTCCACGGAGCGCGGGCCCGTCTCGTACCCGAGGAGTTCGGGCTGGATCCGGCCGAGGACGCCCCGGTGCAGGAACTGGTGGTTCATGTCGAGCAGGTTCTCGTGCAGGAACGAGTAGTGGCAGCGCACGGTGCGCGCGAACATCATGGTCCGGTGCCGGGAGGAGTCCGCCTCGGGGAGCACGGGCAGGGACGCCGCCTCCGCCCGGTCGGGGTCGCCCGGGTAGACGAAGACGAGTCCGTAGCGCTCGCGGACGGGGTAGGCGCGCACCCCGCGCGGTGGCCGGGCGGCGCCCTTGGGCAGGTAGGGGATCTGCGAGATGCGCCCGTTCCCCCGGTAGGCCCACGCGTGGTAGCAGCAGCGGAGCGTCTCGCCCTCCACCACCCCCAGGCTCAGCGGCACCTGGCGGTGGGCGCAGCGGTCCTCCAGGGCGTACACGGTGCCCCCCGCTCCCCGGTAGAGCGCGATGCGCCGGCCGGCGAAGGAGGCCGCTCGGACCTTGTTCCTGGGCAGGCTCGCGGAGCGGGCGACCGGGTACCAGAAGTCCGGGTCGATCCCGACGCGCCGCAGATCCGCCTCGCCCGCCTCCCGGTCGGCGGCCTGCCGACCGTGCCCCGTCCTGCGGATGGCGTTCGTCTCCTCGGGCATCCGTCCTCCCTCTCGCGCCGGCCGTACGCCTCGTGGGCATGCCGGGACCAGCCGAACACGATCCGTTCCGCGGCGCGATTCGTCCTCCGGCGGACGGGCGCCCTGCACCGCACCCTGACGGGCCCTGTCGCCTGACCCTGACGGGCCCCGGTGCCTCACCCTGACGGGCCCGGTCGCTTCACCCGTACGGCCCCCGCCCCGGCCGTACGGGGTGTGGGGGCCTCCATGCGGGACGGCCGCCCGGTCGGGTCGGGCGTGGCCCTCCCGGGGCGGAGCCGACCGTGCCTCATGCTGTCCCCCGTGGACGACGACGCGCGAGGCACCCGCCCCTGGTACCGCGAGATCGGGCGGAGCCGCTGGAAGATGTTCGCCGGTGCCTGGATCGGTTATCTCCTCGACGGGTTCGACTTCGTCCTGATCACCCTGGTGCTGACCGAGGTGGGCGAGGAGTTCGGGCTGGATCCGGTGGAGGCCGCGAGCCTGGTCTCGGCCGCCTTCGTCACCCGGTGGCTGGGCGGTGCGGTGCTGGGCGCGATCGGCGACCGGTACGGCCGCAGGGCGGCGATGGTGCTGAGCATCTGGCTGTTCTCGCTGGGCACGCTGGCCTGCGGCTCCGCGTGGAGCTACGGGAGCCTGTTCGCGGCGCGGATGGTGATCGGGCTCGGCATGGCGGGCGAGTACAGCGCGAGCGCGACGTACGTGATGGAGAGTTGGCCGGCGCGGCTGCGCGGCCGGGCGAGCGGCTTCCTGATCTCGGGCTACTCGATGGGCACGGTGCTGGCGGCGGAGGTGTACAGCGTCGTCGTGCCGGCGCACGGCTGGCGCTGGATGTTCTACCTCGGCGTGCTGCCGGTGGTGGTGGCACTGTGGGTGCGGCGGGCGCTGCCCGAGGCGGAGGACTGGGAGGAGGCGGTCGCGGAGACGGCGACCCGGCCGAACCCCTTCCGGCCCTTGTTCGCGGACCGGCGCCGGGCGGTGGGGAACGTGGTGATGGCGGCGGTGGCGCTGGGGGCGCTGTTCTTGGTGTTCGCCGGCCTCGCGGGGGGATGGACGGCGGTCCTGGCGGTCGTGGCCGGCGCCGTGATGGTGGCGTTCGCCGCGCAGCTGGGCGGGCGGGGCGGCCGAGTGCTGTATCTGGCCCTGGTCGGGACGGTGTTCGCGGCGTTCCTGTACAGCTGGCCGATCCAGGCGCTGTTGCCGACGTACCTGAAGACCGAGCTCGGGTACACGCCGGAGGAAGTGACCCAGGTGCTGTACTTCGCGGGGTTCGGGACGATGGCGGGCTGCTGGCTTTCGGGGTTCACCGGGGACCGCTTCGGGCCCTCGCGGGCGTACGCGTGGACGCTGACCGCCTCGCTGGCGTTCGTGTTCCCGGTGTTCGCGGTCGACGACGACCTGCCGCTGCTCGGCGTGCTGCTGTTCCTGCTCCAGGCGCTGAGCTTCGGCGTCTCCGGGCTGCTGCCGCGCTGGATCGGCGGACACTTCCCCACCGAACGGCGGGCGGCGGGGCTGGGGTTCACGTACAACGTGGGCGCGCTGGGCGGTGCGGTGGCCCCGGTGCTCGGAGCGCGGTTGGCCGAGGGCATGGCGCTGGGGACCGCGCTGGCGGTGCTGACCTTCGGGCTGAGTCTGGTGGTGGTCGTGCTGGTGGGGTTCGACGTGCCGAGGCGGCTGCACCGGCGGGCCGATCCCACGGCGGGAACCGACCATCTGACGGCATGAGGGAGGCCGACACGGAGGGAGGCCAACACTGAGGGAGGCCGATACAAGGCATGAGACGTCTGATGTCCGATGCCGGTTCGACTCTATGCATCCGCCTTGCCCCGCCGCAAGCATCGTGCGGCACGTTCGCCCTGCCCGCCGGAAGGGTTGACGCCGCATCGGCGGCGATCTAGGTTTCGCCACAACGTCTGATGTCCGATGCCTCCCTGTCTTCTGCTGTGGAGGTGCCGGTGAAAACCGCCCGTTCCGTCTCCCTACTCCTCCTGACCGCGCTCGGCGCCGGTCTCCTCGGAGGCGCGCCCTCGACGGCCGCCGAGCCGCCGTCGACCGACACCGCGGCCCAGGCCACCGCGTCCCCCGAACCCCTCTTCGAGAGCACCGTCCTGGCCACCTCCGGCCAGGGCGCCCACACCTACCGCATCCCCGCCCTGGACACCCTCTCGGACGGCACACTCCTCGCCGCCTACGACCGGCGCAACGACAACTCCGCCGACCTGCCGGGCAACCTCGACGTCATGGTCCGCCGCAGCACCGACAACGGCCGTACCTGGACCACCCCGCAGGCGATCGCCGACTTCGACGGCGGCATCGGCGCGGGCGACCCCAGCATGGTCGTCGACCGCGAAACCGGTCGGGTCTTCGTCTTCTACGCGTACGGCCCCAAGGGCATCGGCTTCTTCAACTCCGGGGCCGGCAACGCGAACGACGCCACCGACTCGCTCCACGCCGACTACGCCTACTCCGACGACGGAGGCGTCACCTGGACCACCCGCCGCATCACCCAGGACATCAAGGACCCGTCCTGGAAGGGCATGTTCGCCTCCTCCGGCACCGGCATCCAGCTCTCCACCGGACGCCTGGTGCAGCAGTACGCCTTCCGCAAGGCCGACGGCGGCATCTGGGCGGCCAGCGCGTACAGCGACGACCACGGCGAAACCTGGAGGATGGGCAGCCCCGTCGGGCCGCTGATGGACGAGAACAAGACGGTCGAGCTGGCCGACGGGCGCATCATGCTCAACAGCCGCACCTCCAGCGCGAAGACCCGGCTCGTCGCCTACTCCGACGACGGCGGCATCACCTACTCCACCCCCGTCCCGGACGACGAGCTCATCGACCCCACCAACAATGCCGCGATCCTGCGGTACGACGCCACGGCGGGTGGCCGGCGGCCGGAGTCGCACTGGCTGCTCTTCAGCAACACCGCCAGCACCACCGCCCGCCACAACCTCACGGTCCGGATGTCCTGCAACGACGGCCTCACCTGGCCCACGTCCAAGGTCGTCGAAGCCGGCGGCACGGCGTACTCCACGATGACCCGCCTCGCGGACGGCACCTTCGGCCTGCTGTACGAGTCGGGCCCGTACCAGCGCATCACCTTCGCGCGCTTCGACTCCGCCTGGCTCGGCGCGGACTGCCCGACCGACCAGGGCCACCCGAAGCTCGAAGCCCGGCCCTCCGTCCCCGACGGCCTGCTGACCGCCGGCGGAACGAACACCGTGGAGGTGCGCGTCACCAACCACGGGCACCGGGCGAGCGTGCCCGGCAGCGCCGCACTGCACCTGCCCGCCGGCTGGAACGGGGACGTACCGCAGCGGATCCCGGCGATCCCGCCCGGCGCCACCGTCGCCCTCCGCTTCCCCGTACTGCCCCCGGCGGACACGCCCTCCGGCGAGCAGGACATCACGGTCGCACTCAAGGCGGGCGCCACCACGATCTCCACGACCACGCCGACGCTCGTCGTCGGACGGGACAAGGCGCTCGACTCGACACCCGCGCACGACTTCGACGGCGTCTCGTCGTACACCGACCTGACCTCGTCACTGCCCGATGTCGCCCCACTCACGCGCGGCGTGATCACAGCGCGCTTCCGCACCACGCATGCTCCCCTCGCGGCCACCCTGCTCTCCGCCTCCGACACCTCCGCACCGTCGACCAACGTCACGCTCTCCCTGAACAGCGGCGTGCCCCACTTCGAGGCCCGTGCCGGCGGCGTCTACAGCGCGAAACTCGACGGCACGAAGTCCCTCGCAGACGGACGCGACCACACCCTTGCCGTCGCCGTGACCGACACCGGCACGGTTCTCTACGCGGACGGCGTGCGCATCGCCTCGACCACCACCCCGTCCCTCTTCGGACAGACCCCCGACCTCGACGGCCTGTGGGCCGGGCGCAACGTCGACAACGGCGGCGCGCAGTGGCACTTCGCCGGCCGCATCGACCAGATCTCGATCCACCGGACCGGTTGACGGACCACCCGTCACCATCGCCCGCCGCCCCTTCCCACGACGGAGGGCCCCACCCCCACGCCGCCCCACACCACCCCACGCCGCCCGCACCTCGTCCCACCTGACGACGAGGTGGGGGCGGCACCCCGTACCCCGTGCCCCGCCCCCCTCCCGCAGCCCGCGCCGCGGCGGCGAAGTCGCCCTGCTCGGCGTGCAGGTCGGCGTGCAGGTCGGCCAGGTCGAGGTACAGCGACCTGGCCCGCTCCAGGGCGAGACTGTCGCCGCATCCAGCCCCGGGTCGAGCAGCACGGCGACGACCGCGAGACCCACGAAGCCGACCTCGCCGAAGCGCACTCGACCAGGTCCTGAGCAGGAAGGCGTTGGCAGGTAGCCCCGGGAGTCTTGTATGGTTCCTCGCGAATCATCCAGAGGGGTGGAGGGACCGGCCCTACGAAGCCCCGGCAACTCCCCGTTCGACTTGGCGTTCGATGTTCGCGCCGTGTCGTCGGGGTCAGTGCCAACTCCGGCCCGCGCCAACGTGGCGCGGGAAAAGATGAGGAGACACGGTGCTCTCTGTGCTGCCTTTCGCCCCGGCTCTGTCCGACCCGGGCTTTCCGCGTACCCGTCTCATGATCATCGCGGCATATCAGCCGACCGCCTCGGCCTTTTCCCGCTGATCACCCCTGCCCTCCCCTGAGCGAGGTCGCTGCGAGTCACGGCTCGCAGATCGAGACTGGAGTACCCCTTTTCATGGACATTTCGGATATTTCTAGTGGTGTTGGCGTCCTGGACAAGGCCGCGGTGATCCTCGGTGCGCTGGCGTCGGGCCCGGCCACTCTGGCGGAGCTGGTCGCTTCCACCGGCTTGGCTCGACCGACGGCCCATCGACTCGCCCTCGCACTCGAACGTCACCGACTGGTCGGCAGGGACGTGCGGGGCCGCTTCGTCCTCGGCCCTCGGCTCGGCGAGCTCTCGGCTGCCGCGGGCGAGGACTGCTTGCTCGCCGCCGCCGGTCCGGTCCTCACTTCCCTTCGGGACGCCACCGGCGAGAGCTCGCAGCTCTACCGGCGCCAGGGTGAGCTGCGCGTCTGCATCGCCGCCGCCGAGCGGACCTCCGGCCTACGCGACATCGTGCCGGTGGGGTCCACGCTCCCCATGAAGGTCGGCTCCGCCGCCCAGGTCCTGCTGGCCTGGGAGGAGCCCGAGCGCTTCTACCAAGGACTGCAGGGTGCTCGCTTCACCGCCGCCGCCCTGAGCGGCGTGCGGCGCCGAGGCTGGGCCCAGTCCATCGGTGAGCGCGAGCCCGGCATGGCCTCCGTCTCGGCGCCGGTCCGCGGCCCATCCGACCGCGTCGTCGCCGCCGTCACGGTCACCGGCCCGATCCAACGCCTCACCCGACACCCCGGCGCCCGGCTCGCAAAGGCCGCCGTCGACGCAGCCGACCGCCTCACCGCAGCCGTCTCCCACACCTGACCTCGACAGCACCCCGTGGTGGTTCCGCCTCTCCCCCGGCCGGCGTCGTCTTCAGACTTCCTTGGCCGGATCGTCGCGGGGCTCCCCAGGTCTTGTGCGCCGCACCGAGAAAGACCGCACCGAGGAGGACCTCACCGGTGCAGCTCCCTGGCCTATGCCGACGAGGGCCAGGTACCCGATCCCTCCGTCCGCTTCCAACCACCGCCACCGCAGCAGGGCTTCATGCCGACCCCGACCGATCTGCCGGACTGACGTCCTCCCGATCACGTTGATGGCGCTCTTTGAATGCGGCTCTGACCGAAGTTCCGTGAAATCCCAGGCCAGCGGCATGCATGCAGGATCGCTTCCCTACGGGACGACCTGCGCGTGGTTCTCAGCTAGATCGACGATGCGCTGTTCCCTGGAGTCGATGTTGAACTGGAACGGCTGACCGCCGACCCAGAGGCCGGGCTGGTGGAGGTGGCCGCGTGCGGCCCGCCGACCTGTTGCCCGGGCTGCAGGAGCCCGGAGAGACGGAGGAACTCCCCTACTGGAGGACGCTAGCCGAACGTCCGCTTTGGGGAAGGAAGCTGGCGAGGACGTCTTCGTGTCCGCTTCTTCTGCGACCGCGCCCGGTGCCGGCGGACGACGTTCGCCGAGCAGTCCCCGAGCTGAGTGAGTGCCACGTACATTCCGGCGTCGGGCTGAAGCAGTGGTTACGGGCCGTCGCCACCGAGCTGGGCGGCCGAGCCGACGAACGGCTGTGCCACAAGCTCAGCATCGCCGCAGGCCGGACCCGCCTACTCGGGCTACTGGAAGCGCCCGAGGTACCGGAGCGGGCGCCGGGGGTACTCGGCGTCGACGAGTTCGCCCTCCGCAAGAGCCGCGCTTACGGGACCGTCCTCGTCGACGTCGAGACCGGCCGCGTCGTGGGACGTACTCCCGGACGTTCGAGCACGGCGACGGGTCTGTGCTCTCGCCCGAATAATCATTGAAACGGCCTGCGGCAACCTCCGTATCTTGGGGCCATGACGGACGGGGGAGAGCCGAGGCTCTATGCGAACCGCTGGGGCGACACATCGGACCCGGCCCCAGGCCGGCGCGGGTCCTACAGGGACGTCTGCTCGTGCATCGACCAGTCCAGGCCTCATCCGCGAGCCCGAGTTCGATTTCACACCGAGCGGCAGGACACCTCCGCTCCGGGCTGGCAGCACCTGCTGGAGCTGATCGACGAGGCCGCCGCCGACGGGCGCGAAGAGTTCCGACCCCTGAGTGAGCTCAGCCCGGAAGAGCGACGGCAGATCATCACCCTGCCGCCGAGCATCGCCAGGCTGACGGCGGTCAAGCACCTCGTCCTCTACGGCAGCAACCTGGTCCGGATCCCGCCCGAGATCGGGGCCATGAGCAGCCTGGAGGAGTTCACCCCCTACACCTCCTACCGGCTGCACTGGTTCCCCTACGAGATCACCCGATGCCGGAAGCTGACCCGCAGCACGGTGAGCACGCGCGCGTTGTTCGGCAACTACAAGATGCGACCGCCGTTCCCGCAGCTACCGCCTTCCCCGGAGTCCGTCGTGGACCTTGATCTGGGAAACCTTGATCCCCGACGCTGGGGCGCCACCGCCCTGCACGGCTGCAGTGTCTGCGACCACCCGATCGAAGAGAGTGGACTCCATCAGGTGTGGATCTCACTGCGCGTGGCCACTGACGTGTTGCCCCTGCTGGTCAACGCCTGCTCATCGGCATGTGTCGCCACGCTGCCCGGCGGTGCTCGCGACTACATCCCCACACCGCACAAGGGCGGTCGGGTCGACCAGCCAGCGTCCGACTGGGACTGACCAGCCGAACACCTTCTCGCCCGGCATTCCCCGGAATGACGAAAGCCAGGCGCCTGTGGTTCGAACGTCCGGGCAGGGAAGCTGACGCTGCCGATAGGGGAAATAAGTCATCGTCGACACTACGCACAGTCAACCAGTACACGATCTCTATACGGCTGGCCGCCAACGGATCCGCAAACATCCCTTGCCAGTTGTTCACGGAACTCCGGTCAGAGCCAATTCAACGAGCCTCATCAGGGATACCGTCCTCGACGCTCAGGCTAAGGCGAGTGACCGGGGGCAGTCTGTTGGCGGCGCCTGGATCAGCACCTCCATCAGCGCCCAGCCGTGACCGTGGCCGTGGATGCGGTGTCCGGGCAACAAGCCAAGGGTCAGCTCGGGAGCTGCGGAGCGACGAAACCGTATCCGGGCTCACTCTCGGAAAGGCACCGCGCCCAGGCTGCGCCGATCGGTTCACCGGCGCTGGTCTCCGCAATGAACTCGAAGTCGTCCCTGCGGGGCCAGCCAACGAGGTAATGCGCCGCACGCGGCTCAGCAGCCGGCTGCTCCACGGTGAACCGCTCCTCACCATTCCAGTTGTAAGCCTCAAGCAGAATGCACCAAAGGAAATCGGCGTCACGAGCGGCGGCGGGCGGAGAGGCAGCAAAAGCCTTCGGATCGGGTGCGATGCGGGCCGACGATAGGTCGGCCACCCGCGTACCGGCAAGGAGATACACCACGGGATGCCTGCGCCACCGATCGGCCCCAGAGACCACCGCGACCCTCCGGGGAGCCACCTCAGCCGGGGAACCACCACGGTAAGCGCGGTGGTAAGCCCATCAAGGGCATGGCCAGGACCCCGGCACCACTCAACGGCGCCCACAGCGCGGTACGTACCGGGGAAGCGGGCGGGCGCTGAGCATCGGGCCAGGGGCGGTCGGACTGCCGGGAGGTGGGGTCGCGCGGATCGTCAAGGAAGGCTGCGCGCAAGGCAAAGGGTGGAGGGCTGGGGGTGCATAGATTTCCTTACGAAGTCCGCGTGGGGCCGGTCGGGTGGTGAGCGACCGGTCGGGGGACTTCGCTTGTCCGACCTCTCGCAAAGGATGTCCGTATGTCTCTGCCTGCCCGAGTCGCCCGGGGTGCAGCTGCCACCGCGCTGGCAGCCGGCGGCGTGTTCGGCTTCGCCGGAGCTGCCTCCGCGGGGACCAACGGCCAGCAGATCGAGTTCTACGACCAGCGCGGCGACGTCTACTCCGTCTACCTGTACGGGACCAATCAGAACGGGCAGACCGTCGCGGGCTGCTTCAACACCCCCAACACCGACAACTACCTTTCCGGCTGGTGGTGGAAGGGCGATGTGCGCATCACGTGGTACCCGCAGAGCGGGTGCGGCGGCACCGCCATCGAGCCCAGCCCGGAGACCTTCACCATCCCCGTGTCCCAGGCATCCGACTGGTACACGATCTACGACCTGTGACCGAGCCTTCAGGGCTTCGCGTCGTCGACTGAGGAACACGTATGAACCTCCGCAAGAAGACGGGGGCTGCCGTCGGCATGTTCGCCACGGTCGCTTCCCTCGTGCTGCTCGGCTCAGGGTCCGCGCTCGCCGGGAGCAGTGGCCAGCAGCTCTCTTTTCACGACCGGGTGGGCAACACCTACTCGGTGTGGGTGGACGGCCACAACCAGAGCGGTCAGGCCGTGGCCCGATGCTTCGACAGCCCGAGCCGGGACAACTACTGGAGCGGCTGGTGGTGGACGAGCAACGTCGAGGTCACCGGTTACAGCGGTGGCTGTGGCGGCGATGGCCGGCCCACAGGCAACGTCACCTTCTCCAGCTCCGTCTGGGTTCCCCTCAGCCAGTCCAGCGACTGGACCACCTTCAGCAACTGAACGGGAGAGTTCTTTCCATGAGCATCACCTCACGCCTTGCCAAGGCCGGCGCGATCACCCTGTTCGGCGCCGCCGCCCTCGGCCTCGGCTCCGGCTCGGCCTTCGCCGGCGGCAACGGCCAGCAGATCAACTTCCACGACCGGCTCGGCACCGTGTATTCCGTGTCGATCGCCGGGTCCAACCAGAACGGCCAGTACGTCGAGGGCTGCTTCTCCACCCCTAGCGTCGACAACTACCTGTCGGGCTGGTGGTGGAAGGGCTACGTCGCGGTCGGCGGGTACACCGACGGGAACTGCGGCAAGAGCGGCGGGCGTCTCATCCTGACCAACCCGGCCGCCGGCCCGGTCCCCGAGTACCAGGCCAACTCCGACTGGTACACCATCAGCGACTGACCGGGGTCGAACCACTCCACCGATGAAATCCCGCACCATCGCCGCAGCCTACGGGGTGCCTTTCCGATCATCGGACCGCTGGTCTGGTGGCGAGGGATGGGGAGATTTCTGACGCAGCGTGGGCGGTGATCGCGCCATTGCTGCCACCTGCGGGTCCGGACTCGCGGCAGGTGGCGTGATCACCGCCGGGTGTTTGAGGGGATCGTGTTCAAGTTCCCCACCGGACTGCCCTGGAGGGATCTACCTGAGCGGTTCGGACGTGGCAGACCGTCCACGGACGGTTCGCGCGCTGGGCCGCCGACGGCGCCTTCGACCGTCTCCCGGCAACGGCCCAGCCGCGGGCGGAGGTGGACTGGCTGGTCGCGATCGACTCCACCAACGTGCGAGCCCATCAGCACGCGGCCGCCAAAGGGGGCTCGAAGAACGCGGACTGGGACGCTCCTGCAGTGGGCCGACCAGCAAAATCCACCTCGCCGGCGGTGACGAAGCAGGCCACCCCTGGCCTTCCTCCTCACCGCCGGCAACCGCAACGACTGCACCCAGGCCGAAGCCGCCATCAGCCGCCTCCACGTCTCCAGGCCGGGCCCGGGCAGCCCCCCGCACCCAGCCCGCCCACGTGGTCGCCGACAAGAGCTACTCGGCCCATACCTTCCGCGCATACCTCCGCCGACGCGGGATCAAAAATGTGAGTGGGCAGGGGCGGAGCTATCGATATTCAGGGAGGGACGCAGGGCGTCGTAGGCGTCGGGCGTGATGGTCCTGATGGCCTGCCTTGCCGTCGAGCTGCTGCGCGGGGTCGGGGTGACCCCGAAGTGGGTGAGTACGGTCGGGGCGATGTCCGTGACCTTGACGTCGTAGCGGCCCGTTCCCGGGGTGAAGCCGGAGCCGCTGGCGATCAGCGTCCGTCGAAGAGGTGCGCCAGCCGCGTCGATGCCAACGTCGTACGGTCGAATCGAACAGTGCAGCCCTGCCCCGTCGGCGACTGAACTTCGATGCCGACTCGCAGGTCGGCCACGGGCCCCAGACTGAACTGGCGCGCCAACCGCCAGGAGCGCCCGTCAATCGACGCGTGGAAGGCGAAGCCGTCGTCGATGCGGCTGATGCGCAGCCATGCCGAGCCGCTGTCGAGATTCCATCCCACCGCATCGTCCGAGAGCCCCCGCGTGACCACGGAATACACAGCGGGTCGGCCGTCGGGTGACTGTTCGAGGTTGAGTTTGGCCCATGTGTCCGCTGCGGACCAGATGACCAGGGCGCCGGCGTCCCAGGGAGCCTGGAAGCCGACGCGGAGGCGGGCCGAGAGCTGCCAGTCTCCCTCGGGAGGAGTGAGGAGGGCGCGGGCTGCGTCGTTCCTGACCTCGCCGGTCAAGGGGTTGGCGAATACATCTGTACCGGCACCCGCCTCCACCACCAGCGCATCGCCGTCGAGTGTCAGCGAGGCGGGGCGGATCGGCCAGTGCCGAGGGTCGGCGAGGATGGATTCCAAGGTCATGTCATTCACTCTGATATTGGCGGCTCACCAGTTCAAGAGGCGACTGAGAAGATCCAAGAAGTGATCCGAAAGTCCAGGCGGCACCCCGTAGCACCCACCCTCGTAAAGCGTCGAGCACGACTCCGCCGCGGCCAAGCGCCGCGCCTGAGATCCACCCGCCCCTTCCCGCCCCGCAGTCCGGGTGTCGGCGTACGCGTGACTTCGAGGAGTACGCCGACCGTGGACGTGTGCAGCGGGGAGATGGGGCGCCGATGAAGACGGCGATGGCCAGGGAGGCAGCCGGCTGAGGTGCGGCGGTGCGGGTGGCCAGGTGGTAGGCCACCTGGTCGAGAGCGTAGGCGCGTTCGGGATGCAAGGGCGGGCGCGGCTGGGGTGGGGCAGTGGCGGGCGGGCGGGAAAGTTCGGTTCATGTTCTGACGCCCGCCGACGCCCCGTGCTGCTCGCGTCCGCCGCCGGGGAAGGGTCAGGTGCGTCATCCCGTTCGTCCGGGCGCCATTGGCTCGACAAATGACGCCCGCTCCGGCGTGGTTGACGCGCGTCGACCGGGCCGTCAGTCTCGGGGGGACTCTCACCCCTGGGTCACCTCGGATTCGTGAGGCCATGGAGGATCGATGTCTAGACGCCCCCTGAGTTCCCTGCCACTTCGCCTACTCCTTTCACTTGTCATGATCATGGCTGCTTCGTTGGGTGGGGTGGTCGCCACCGCGGGCACCGCCCAGGCCGACGGCTGCTATACCTGGTCGCGCACCCTCTCCCAGGGCGCCTCCGGCGCCGACGTCACGGCACTGCAGATTCGAGTGGCCGGGTACCCCGGCTACGGCGGGGTACTGGCGATCGACGGCGACTACGGCCCCGGAACGGCAGCCGCCGTCAAGCGCTTCCAGGCCGCCTACGGGTTGGCCGCCGACGGAGTCGCGGGCCCCGCGACCTTCAGCAAGATCTACGCGCTCCAGGACGACGACTGCACCCCCATCCACTTCTCCTACGCCGAACTCAACAACTGCAACACCACCTGGGCCGGCGGCGCCGTGAGCGCGGCCACCGCCAAGTCCAACGCCCTGCGCACGATGTGGAAGCTGGAGGCCCTGCGGCACGCGCTCGGCGACCAGAGCATCCGCGTCACCAGCGGCTTCCGCAGCCAGGCCTGCAACGACGCGGTCGGCGGCGCCACCTCGAGCCGCCATCTCTACGGAGACGCGGCCGACCTGGGCTCCGGACCCCACTCGCTGTGCCTGCTGGCCCAGCAGGCCCGTAACCACGGCTTCAACGGCATCCTCGGCCCGGGCTACCCCGGACACAGCGACCACGCCCACGTCGACCACCGGGACGCCCGCTTCTGGTCGGCGTCCAGCTGCGGCATCTGACGACGCATCTGACAACACTACGGCGTTCCTCGTATTCCCAGACCCGGGCACCGGACGGCCCGACATCGGATCGCGGGACGCCGTCGACCGCTGACACCCTGCCCGCACGGACAACGCGGAAGTACTCCTCGTCGGCGGGCGGGCAGGGGTCGGCAAAACGACCGCGGGATGGGAAGTCTCGGCGCTGCTGTGCGCCGCGGCCGCCTCCCGCGCCATCGTCGACGGCAACTTCATCGGGCAGGTGTACCCGGCTCCGGCGGACGACCCCGACCGCTCGGGAATCACCGAGATCAATCTGAAGGCCGTGTGGGCGAACTTCTCCCACTGGGGCTGCCAGCGTCTGATCCACACGAACAGGGCCAGTGTGCTGCCCGAGGCCACCGGCATGTTCGAGCGGGCCATGGGCGCCGGTGCACGTGTACGTGTACGGATCGTGCGCGTACTGCTCACCGCATCCGACACCACCGCCCGTGAACGGCTCATGGGCCGGGAACTCGGCTCGGGACTGGAGCAAGAGTGGGCCCACAACGTCCGCACCGCGCGACTCGCCCGGAAAGGACTCGATGGTGAGAGTACCGCCGAGCTGACGGGTGCAGGTCCGGACGGCGGGGAGGCCAGTGGCCGCACATGCCTGCTGGCCCACCGCCCCTCCCCTCCCTCCCCTTGTCCCGCGCGGCGGCGGGTTCAGCCTCGGGGCTGCTCGAGCAAGACGCTCGATGCGGTGCCGTCGACGTGGCAGCGGACCGTAAGGCGGTGCCACCAACCGCCATGAGAGCTTCGTCCTCTTCGCGTTCGGGCGCGGCAGAGAGCTGCAGGCAGCGTGGTAGTCCACGGTGGCACCGGATGTGGCCTCGTCGACTGGAACGGACTCCCCTCATCTGCAGCAGCATGGGCCTTTCGTCTGCGGGCCCCGGACGGAAGGCAGGCGGAGCATTGGCGCAGGACTCCCGAGGTGCCTCGTGTCTTGCAGGTTTGCTGGTGCGACGGGGTGGGACAGTGGAATCCGGCGGCCGGTCGGCTGGGTCGCGGCCGGACCTTCTCGACGCCCGGACTCGAACAGGAGCTCTTGATTGCGCTTCTACGCCCAGACACCCGCACGCCGAAACCGTCAGGTGCTTGTGGACCTGATCGCCGTAGCTCTGATCAGCGCCGCCGTGTGGGCGGCCTTCGCCGTCCGCGAGGCGATCCTGCTGCTGGCCGAACCAGGGCGCAAGGTGGAGAGTGCCGGCGACAGCCTCGCCGAGGAACTCGGCAATGCGGGAGACGCAGCATCGGACGTGCCGCTCATCGGCGACATCCTGAAGAAGCCACTCCAGGC
Source organism: Streptomyces sp. NPDC056361 (assembly GCF_042262805.1). Classification (NCBI taxonomy): domain Bacteria; kingdom Bacillati; phylum Actinomycetota; class Actinomycetes; order Kitasatosporales; family Streptomycetaceae; genus Streptomyces; species Streptomyces sp. NPDC056361. Next base: position 3,356 of record NZ_JBHJQI010000007.1, on the reverse strand, counting down.
CGCGGCCAGCGCCGGCTCCGGCTTCGCCGACGCGGGAGTGTCGCTCCAGGAGACCGTCAGCCAGGTCGCCAATGTGATCACGACGGCCCTCATCCTCATCCCGGTGCTCTTCATCCTGCTGCTGTGGCTCCCGCCGCGTCTGCTCTGGATCCGGCGCAGCAACACCCTGCGCCGCCTCGCGGAAGCTCCCGGAGGCGCGGACCTACTCGCCCTGCGCGCCCTCACCGGTCCGCCGAGCACACTCGCCGGGCTCCCGACCCCGCCAGGCGGATGGGCCGACGCCTGGCGTCAGGGAGACCCACAAGCCATCGCCGACCTCAGCATGATCACCCTCAACCGCGTCGGACTCCGGCCCTGACGCAGGGCCCCCACCCCACCCCTTCGGCTTGGGACTCCGAAGTGGCGGAAAGGCCGGTCGGCGTCCTCGTCGTGAGGCGTACGAGTCACAACGAGGACGCGTCGGCCGTTCCGGCGCAGTGAGCGCGGTCAGTCCTACGCGCTTCGGAATCAGGCGCTCCTCCCGTCGTCAGCCCTGACCGGTGGGACGCAGTTCGCGGTGGAGGGCGGCGAGTGCGAACGCGTGGGGGGAGGTGCGCTGCCAGCGGGACCGGCCGAACATCACGTCTTCGGCGAGCCCGCTCAGCATGGCCACGGCCCGGATGGTGAACTCGGGGAGGTCGACGGCGGCGAAGTGTCCCAGGTCCCGGCCCTCGCGAAGGATGGCTTCCAGGCGCTCGTCCCAGCCGTCCAAGAGTTCGGTGAGGATCTTTCGGCCTGCTTCATCGTGGCGCTGGGCCAGTACCTGTGTCCACAGCGCGTAGCGTTCGTCGCCTTGGTGGCTGGGCAGGTAGAAGCGGACGAACAGGTCCAGTTTCTCGGCGGGAGATGCGGCCTTGTCGGCGGCCTGCTGGTACCGGGCCCAGAGGTCTGCTTGGCTCCACGCGAGGACTTCGAGCAGGAGCCGGTCCTTCTTGCCGAAGTGGTAGAGGATGTGCCCGGTGCTCATGCCGGCCCGCGCGGCGATGTCCGACATCCGCAGCGCCGCTGTGCCCTTCTCGGCGATGACGCTGATGGCGGCCCGCATGGCCCGCTCCCGTGCCTCGTCCCCGCTGGGCTGACGTTTCCTGTCGATCGGGACCCGGGCCGCGGGCCGCGAGGTCGCGCCGGTCTCGACGCCTGCCGACTCGGTCGCACCTTTCGACGCGGGCAGGCGGTCGGGCAGTGCGGGGCCGGTCTCTGACGTCGGCATGAGCTCACTTTCCGTTCCGGAAATCCAGGTCCCAAGTCTAGGTTCCGAGAATCTAGACCTTTAGTCTAGACTGAAAATCTAATCAGAGCGATGGGGTGTGCGACGGCCGGCTGCTGTGCGCGGTCGCCCCGACGGCCTGTGGCCCGCCTGCCCTACTCACCACCCGGGAGACACCCTCATGACGCGCGGATTCGATGTCGTGGAGACCTGTATCGCCGACCTGCGCGCAGCGCTGGAGAAGGGCGACACGACCTCGGTCGGGCTGCTAGACGCCTACCTCGCGCGGATCGACGCGTACGACCGGCCCGGCACGGCCACCGCCCTGAACGCGATGGTCGTGATGAACCCGCATGCCCGGGCGGAAGCGGAGGCCTCCGACGCCCGCCGCGCCCGCGGTGAGACGCTGGGCCCGCTGGACGGCATCCCGTACACCGCCAAGGACAGCTACCTCGCCGAAGGGCTCACGGCCGCGTCCGGCTCCCCGGCGTTCGAGCACCTCGTCGCCCAGCGCGACGCCTTCGCCATCGAGCAGCTGCGCGCGGGCGGCGCGGTCCTCATCGGCCTGACCAACATGCCGCCGATGGCGAACGGCGGCATGCAGCGCGGCGTGTACGGCCGCGCGGAGAGCCCGTACAGCGCCGACTGGCTCACCAGCGCCTACGGCTCCGGCTCCTCCAACGGCTCCGGCACGGCGACGGCCGCATCCTTCGGCGCGTTCGGCCTCGGCGAGGAGACCTGGTCCTCGGGCCGCGCCCCCGCCTCGAACAACGCGCTGTGCGCCTACACCCCCAGCCGCGGCGTGATCTCGGTCCGCGGCAACTGGCCGCTCGTACCGACCATGGACGTCGTGGTACCGCACACCCGCACCATGGCCGACCTGCTCGAACTGCTCGACGTCATCGTCGCCGACGACCCGAACACCCGCGGGGACCTGTGGCGCGCCCAGCCGTGGGTCGAGCTGCCCTCGCCGTCAGAGGTACGCCCCGCCTCCTACCCCGCCCTCGCACCCGCCGACGCCGAGGCCGCCTCCGACGCCCTCGCCGGCAAGCGCGTCGGCGTGCCCCGCATGTACATCAACGCCGACCCCGACGCCGGAACGAACCCCGACGGAGGCATCGGCGGCCAGACCGGGCAGCGCATCGACACGCGCCCCTCGGTGATCACCCTGTGGGAGGCCGCCCGCCGCGACCTGGAGGCCGCCGGCGCCGAGGTCGTCGAGGTCGACTTCCCCGTGGTGTCCCGCTACGAGTCCGACCGCCCCGGAGCACCCTCGCTGCTCACCCGCGGGCTGGTCAGCCGCGAGTACCTCGCCTTCGAGATCGAGGACCTGTCCGCCTGGGCCTGGGACGACTTCCTGCGCGCCAACGGCGACCCGGCGCTCTCCACTCTGGCCGACGTCGACGGCACCCGCATCTGGCCCAAGCAGGAGGGCGAGCTCCCCGACCGGTACGACGGCTTCGACGACACGATCGGCGACTACCCCCGTTTCGTGCGCGAGCGTCCGTACGCGTCCCTCACCGACATGCCGCACCTCGAGCAGGGGCTCCGCGGACTGGAGGAAACGCGCCGCGTCGACCTGGAGCAGTGGATGGACGGACTGGGCCTGGACGCCGTGGTCTTCCCCGCGGTAGCCGACGTGGGCCCCGCGGACATGGACGTCGACGTGGCCTCCGCCGACCTCGGCTGGCGCAACGGCGTCTGGGTCGCCAACGGCAACCTGGTCCCCCGCCACCTCGGCATCCCGACCGTGACCGTGCCCATGGGCACCATGACCGACACCGGCATGCCCGTCGGGCTGACGTTCGCCGGCCGCGCCTACGACGACAACGCCCTGCTGTCCCTCGCAGCGGCCTTCGAGACGACCGGCACTCGGCGTACGGTACCGCCGCGCACGCCGCGCCTGTCGGCCGAGTGACCTGACCGAGGCTCCGGGCGCATCGCAACAGCCGGCGGCGGAAGCGTGCGGCGGAAGTCTGCAGCCGACGGCACCGTGGGGAGGGGGGGGGGTTAGGGCCCCCCCCCCCCCCCCCCCGGTAAACCGCCCCCCCGAGCCCCCCCCGCGCCCCCCCCCCCCCCCCCCCCCCCCCCCCCTTGTAAACCGGAAGGT
>NZ_JBHJQI010000006.1:100365-112450 GCF_042262805.1 Streptomyces sp. NPDC056361 | reverse complement strand
GTCGTCACCTTCCCGTCGTCGCCCGCGGACGGGAAGGTGACGACAGGACCCGGTCGGGCCCCGGAGCGGGTACGCGTGAGGGGGCGGCCCGTCGGACGGGCCGCCCCCTCAGGTGTGCGCGGGGTGTCACATCATGCGGAACCGGGCCGCGTTGCCCTTGTCGGTGTCCTGGTAGCCGGCGACCGACTCGTCGAGGAGCTGGGCGATGCGCGCCAGGTCCTGGTTCATGCCGGCCATGTCGCGGGTGAGGCGGTCCTGGCTCTCGCGGTACGCGATCTTCGCCTCGCCCTCCCAGTTGGAGGCGACACGGTTGACCTCGGCCATGAGGTCGTCGAGCTTCTGGGTGAGGGTGCTGGACGTCAGGCGGGTGTCGGCCGCCGCCTGCGTCACGGTGTCGTAATTGACCGCAGTGGTCATGGTGTTGACTCCTGAAGTGAGTGTGGCGCGGAGGACTGGTCTGTCGTGACTCAGATGCCGAGGATGGCGCTCTGGTTGCCGCCACCGCCGCCGGAGCCGCCGCCGTCCATCGTGCGGAAGGAGCGCAGGCGGTCCTCCTCCTCGCGCGTGAACCCGTCGGCGCTCATGCGCATGATCTCCTCGAGCTTGGTGAGCTCGGCGCGCATGCTGCGCAGACGCTGGTTCAGGTCGTTCTGGACCCGGTCGTACTCCTTGCTCGCAGCGCCCTGCCAGCCCGCCTGGACGCGGTCCACCACGCCGTTGAGGGAGGTGATGCGGGCCTGGAGCTCGTCGGAGAAGTCCTGGATCCGGCCGGCGAGCTTGACTTGTTCGGCACTGGTTACGTTCAGGTCTTTCGACATCTTGCCCCTTCTTCCTTCGGCGGCGTCGACGGCCGGGCCGTCGGGCCATCCGGTCGTGATGCGGACGGGAATCTTCTGATGCCGCCCCCGTGCTGGGTTCGCACTGCCGTGCCCCCAGCGGTCACTGTAGCCATTGACGGCGACAGTTCCAACTGCAAAGGAAGGTCCGGATACTTGGCCGTGAGGCGGCTCATCGGACCCCCTTTCCGCGGCGGCTGTCGCGGATCACGACGGCCGTTCCGGCGACCACGGCCACCAGGACGCCGCCCATCCCCAACGCATAGGTGGCGAGCCGTTCGGAGCGCTCCTGGGGCGTCTCCGACAGCGTCAGACGGGCCGCCTCGGGCGCCGGCGGCCCGGGCGGGCCCGGGTCGGGCGTGGGCGAGGCCGGCGGCACCCCGGGGCCGGCGTCGGCGAGTGCCCGTACGGGGTCGACGACGCCCCAACCGACGTAGTCGTCACGTCCGTTGACGGAACGGACGGCGGTCTGCTCGATCCGGGCGACGATCTGGGCCGCGCTCCACTTCGGGTACTTCGCGCGGAGCAGGACGGCGACGCCGGCGACGTACGGGGCGGAGAAGCTGGTGCCGTTGTCGACGCACTGGCCGCCGCCGGGGACCGTGGAGACGATGTCGACGCCGGGGGCGGCGACGCCCACGAAGGTGCCGGCCTGGGAGAACGCGGCGCGCTCGTTGTTCCGGTCGGAGGAGGCGACGGCGAGGACCCCGGGGAAGGCGGCGGGGTAGGTTTTCTTGCGGTTGCCGTCGATGCCGTCGTTGCCCGCGGAGGCGACGACGACGACGTCCGCGCCGATCGCCCGGGCGACGGCCTTGCCCATCGGGGAGTCGGGGCTCAGCGGCTGGGTGGTGTCCTGCGAGATGTTGATGACCTTCGCGCCCTTGGCGACGGCGTGGTCGATCGCCTTGGCCATGGTGTCGGACTTGCCGCTGTTCTTCTCGTCGTTCTGCCGGATCGGGATGACGATCGCCTCGGGGGCGAGGCCGACGAATCCGGTGCCCTTGCGGGGGCGGGCGGCGATGATGCCGGCGACCTTGGTGCCGTGGCCGACGTCGTCGACGGTGCCGTCGGTCTTGCCGCGCTTCTCGTCGCCGAAGCCGGGGTTCTCCTTGTCGGGCGTGAGGTAGTCCTTGCCCGCCTTGGCGTCGACGGCGTCGCTCAGCTGCGGGTTGACGTCGTCGACGCCGGTGTCGATGACCGCGACCCGGACGCCCTTGCCCTTGGTGTCCTGCCACAGCTCGTCGAGGAGGACCCGCTGGAGCGGCCAGGGGGTGCCCTCGATCTGCTTCTTCATGGGGAAGGTGCACTCGCCGCTACCGTCGAGGCCGGGGCCGTCGTGGCGGGGCGCGGCGGACGCGGCGGGCGCCGCGAGCAGCGCGGTGAGGGTGCCCGCGGCGAGCAGCGCCGCCGTGCGGTACGTCGTCGTCACCGGTGCCACCCCCTCAGGAACCCTGCGGCTGACGCGCGCTGTTGGTGTCGAGCCGCGGCCCCTTCGACAGGAACTCCGACCATTCGATCGGGACGAGGGCCGGCTTGACCTTCTCGTACCCGAGACGCTTCTGGGCGTCGCTGGGTTCCGGGCGTCCGTCGGTCTGCTTCTGCTCGCCGGCGCCGATCTCGGAGCGGGCGGAGTCGCTGTCGCCGTTGGCCTGGACCGCGTACCGCAGTCCGGTGTCGGTGACGAGGAAGAGCGAGCCGCCGGGCGTCTTCTGCTTCCCCTGGATCTGGGTGTAGAGCAGGCCGGTGCCCGGGGTGACGTACGTGCTGGTGCCGCCGGCGGTGATGTCGGCGGGGTACTCGGGACCGGCCCAGGTGGTGAGGGTGGTGTTGCCGGCCTCGTCGACGCCGGTGAGGACGCTGCAGACGGTGTCCCGGCCGCCCGCGGCGCCGGTGACCTCGTTGGCCAGCTCGGACCGCTTCGCCGGCCAGTGCGCGCGCGGCTGGAAGACGGTGGAGTCCGGTTCGAAGTCGGAGGCGTTGACGGCGGACGGCTTGCCGCGCATGTCGAGGGAGCGGGTCTGCGGGGCGCTGATGAGGAGCCAGGCGGTGAAGGCGCTGACGGGCCGGACCTTGCCGGGCAGTACGAGGTAGTTCTGGGGGCCCGAGCCGGTCTGGGCGAGGAGGACCATGCCGACCCGGTTCTCGGTCGCGGTCAGGCCGCCGCCGGGGACGCCGGCGGGGGCGCCGACCTCGCCCTCGACGTGCGGGAAGTCGATCTCGTCGCCGGTCTTCAGGGTGGCGAGCCAGTCGTCGGTGACGGGCTGCGGTTCCTTGTTGAGCCCGACGAGGACGGTGAGCAGTCCGGTGGAGTCGGCCTTCAACGGGTACTTGGTGCCGGTGTGGTCGACGAAGAAGCGGGCCTTCCCCGTCTGCCCCTGGACGTAGAGGACCTGCCCGTCCTTCAGCTGCCCCTTCCCCTCGGTGCGTTCCTGGTCGCGCTTGGCGAAGAGGAAGGTCGCCTTCTGGACGCTGGCGCCCTTGCCGCCGCCGGGCTGTTCGCAGACGGCCCAGCGCTTGGGGACGCCCGCGTCGTTCTCGGCGGGCAGCCGGTCGGGGGCGTAGGGGATGCCCAGGATGGGGCCGCGCGGCGGCTTGCCGAGGTCGAGCGTCTTGTCGTCGACCTGGACGACCTGGAACTGGTCGGGGTTGAGCAGGAGTCGGGCCGAGGCGAGGTTGAGGACGGGGTGGAGCAGGGTCTTCGCGTCCTTGCCCTTGCCGGTCTGCAGCACGACGTACCGGGTCGTCGACTGCTTGCCGACGATGACCCGGGTGCCGGGGGTGTCCCAGCCCTTGGGCGCGCTCGGGCTGAACATGCCCCAGGCGCCGAACCCGGCGACGACGAGGGCGGCGACGATCAGGCCGGGGGCGATGGCGCGCAGCGGCTTCGGCGCCCCCTCCTCCGTGCCGGAGGGCGAGGGTTGGAGGAATGCCGCCACCGTGCGCTTCTTCGCAAAGGTGTACGCGTTGAGCTCGTCCCGGCGCGATGCCATGAGTCCCCATTCTCGTCAGGCGCAGTCTTCGCGCGGGGATCGGAGAGGTGGCGACCGGGCCCCGGCTGTCGGACCGGACCCCTACTATGCCTGCTGTCCCGTGGGGTTCGTGGGGCGGGTAGGGTGATCCGGCCGCCAAAGCCCTGGCGGGCCAGGGTGATCGGGACGAATTGAGGGGGATTCTCCATCATGGCTTCCGCGACGCGGACGCGGCCCGCCGCGGCCACCGCCTCCGCGCCCCCGTCCACCGGACCCGCCTCCTCGGTCTCGCCGAGGCTCCAGGCACGTCCCGGACACTTCGGGTCGTTCCGATTGCAACAGCTCGTACTGATCGAGGTGGCGGCCGCGTTGCTCGCCGTCGCCTGGGTCGTGGAGCCGATGCTGCTCGTGCCCGCGGGCGTGGTCGCCGTCGTGCTCGTCCTCCTGGCCCTGGTGCGCAGGCACCGGCGGTCCCTGCCGGAGTGGCTCGGCACCTTCCTCGCGCTGCGCGCCCGGTCGCGCCGGGCCGCCTCCTTCACGGTGCCGGCCGGCACCGAGCCGGGGCTGGCGCCGGTCGTGGAGTGCGATCCGGCGCTGCGGACCTACGCGTACAGCGACCGCGACCGCCGTCCGGTCGGGATGATCGGCGACGGCACCTTCCTCACCGCCGTCCTGCGGGTCGAGTCGGACGGCACGGCGCTGCGCCCGGACCGCGCGGCGCGACCGCTGCCCGTCGGACTCGTCCGGGACGTCCTCGTGGTGGACGGCATCCGGCTGGAGTCGGCGCAGATCGTGCAGCACACCCAGCCGGCGCCCGCGCCGCACCTGCCCCCGCAGTCGATGGCGGCGCGCAACTACGGTCCGCTCCAGGCGCAGACGGGTTCGCCCGCGGTGCGGATCACCTGGATCGCCCTCAAGCTCGACCCGGAACTGTGCCCGGAGGCGGTCGCCGCGCGCGGCGGCGGCATGACGGGCGCGCAGAAGTGCGTGGTGCGGGCGGCCGACCAGCTGGCGAGCCGGCTGGCGGGCGCCAGCTTCCGGGCGGACGTGCTCACCGAGCAGGAGCTCACGTCGGCCCTCGCCACCTCGACCTGCGCGAGCCCGATGGCCATCGCGCAGGCGGGCCGGGGCCAGGCGCTGACGCGGCGCACGCAGGAGACCGCGCGGACCTGGCGGGTGGACGACCGGCGGCACACGACGTACTGGGTGGGGCGCTGGCCCCAGTTGGGCGGCCGGAGCGGTGGCGCGGGAGCGTCGATGCCGCAGCTGGTGGCGCTGCTGACGTCGCTGCCCGCGCTCGCGACGACGTTCAGTCTGACGCTGAGCGGCGGGGACCGGCAGGAGGTGACCGTGACCGGGCACGTGCGGATCACCGGGCGCAGTGACGAGGAGCTCGTGGCCGCGCGGCACGAACTGGAGCGCGCGGCGCGCGGGGTGAGGACGGGTCTGGTGCGTCTCGACCGGGAACAGGTGCCGGGCATGCTCGCGACGCTGCCGCTGGGGGGTGCGCGCTGATGTCCACCGCCTCCTTCGGTACGCAGCCCGGTGCCGGCGCGTCCGGCCCGTTCGGCGCGCAGCCCGGCTCCGGCGCCTCCGCTTCCCCGCGTACGGGCCGGGGGACGCGGCCCCGGTTCGGTTTCGGGCTCGTCGGGCCGCGCCGCGACCGGCATTCCGTTCCCCTGGAGCAGCTGGACGCGCTGGCCCTGCCGGTCGGCGACGACGGCATGGTGATCGGTGTGGACGCCGAGAACCGGCCCGCCGTGCTCGGCATCAACCGGCCCGTGCCGTACGACGTCACCCTCATCGGCGGTCTGTGGACCGCGCAGGTCCTCGCGCTGCGGGCCGCCGCGACGGGGGCCCGGGTGGCCGTCGAGACCGGCCGCGCGCAGGCGTGGACGGCCCTCGCGCAGGCCGCCGGCGGCGGGCAGCCGTGCATCGCGCTGCACGACGTCGGCCGGGTGCCGCCGCAGGGCGCGTCGGCCGGCAGTCCGGTGGTCGTGGTCCGGGACTGCGGCATGCGTCCCCCGCGCGGCCGTGTGGTGTCGGCGCCCTGGCAGTCGGTGGTGACGCTGCTCCCCTATCTGAGCCCCGTCGCGCCCCGGCTCCTGGAGAAGTCCTCGCTCGTCGGGGTCCAGCGGGTGTCCCCGGACGAGGCGGCGCAGATCGGCCGGATCATGAGCCTTCCCCGTCACGAGTACGAGGCGCTGTCCACGCTCGCGGACGGGGTGACCCTCTGGTGCACCCAGAACGACCGCCAGTTCGTGATGACGCAGGCGACGGACGCCGAGACCGGATTGTTGGGCGGCGCGCGCCGCATGGACTGAGCGGCGACGAGGGGAAACGAAGTCGCTCGAATACGTCCGTTTTTGCAACGTTTTGACATTGTTTTGAACGGTGGGGGTTCTCACTCTGCGGCGCAATCGGGTCACTCGGGGGCGTGGACGGGCCGTGGAGACCTGCGGCGAGCGCCCGTCGGGCCTGCCCGGCGGATGCCCGCGCCGATTAGGCTGGACGGGCCCCGCCCACCACGGCACAAGGGTGCTCGACCACACCAGGAGGCAAAGTGAACGGCGATCGCGACGAGGTCCACGGGGGTTGGAATCCGCCCGCCGACGATCAGTCCGACGCGGATGCCGCCGAGATGACGGGTGAGTTCACCATCGACTACACCCCGCCCGCCTGGTACACGCAGAACGCGTCGGGCGGTACGGGGACGGGCGGCGCCACTCCCCCGCCCCCGAGCGGTACGCCGGTCCCGGTGCCCGGACTCCCTCCCGTCCCCGGCGTCCCCGTCCCCGGGCTTCCGGCGGGCAGCGGCTTCGAACCCGGCTGGAACCAGGCCCCGGCGGCACCGCCGGTCGCCGTGCCGCCTCCCGCCGCACCGCCGGTCGCCGCACCGCCGGTCGTGCCCGCTCCGGCCGCGCCCGTCGCTCCCGTCGCTCCCGCTGTCGGGCCGCACGGGGGCGCGCCCGCCGCGCCCTTCGGTGGCGGAGAGGTCGAGAGCGGCGCGACCATGCGCTTCTCCCCCGCCGCGCTGAAGCGCGAGATGGCCGAGCGCGCGGGCGAGACCTCCGCCGGCGAATCCGACGGTACGGGCGTGCCCGCCGGTACGGGACCCGTCCCGATCACCACCGCGCCGGAGCCCGGCGAGCCGATCCGGCTCACCTCCGAGACGCCGCTGCCGGCCGAGACCGCTGCCGAGGGCGCCGGCACCGGCGCTGACGGCTCGTCGGCGGAGGGCGTGGCGGGCGAGTCGGCCACCGGCTCGGCCGATGAGGACATCGCGGCGGAGGCGGTGGCCCACGGCGTGGTCGACGGCGTGGTCGACGGCGTGGTCGACGGCGTGGTCGACGGCGACGCCGGTTCGGCCCCCGGCTCGGCCTCGGGCTCCGGATTCGGCTCCGACGACACCGGCCTCACCAACGACGCCGAGGCGGCCGCGACTCCCGCGGACTCCGCGGCGGACGCCGACGTCGAGTCCGTGACCGCCACCGGCGTCGAGGCGGACGCCGCCGCGGAGTCCACGGACTCCGGGGACTCCGGGGACTCCGCGGACTCCGGGTCCCTGACGGACCCGGCCGCCGCTCCCGGCGAGCCGGGCGTTCCCGGTGCCGAGAGCCCGGCCGCGCCGGAGGCGGCGGCCGAGGCGGCCGTTCCGTCGCCGTTCCCCGCCGCCGAACCGGTCGACGGTGTGCCGGGGGCGTACCCGATCGCCGCGCCGCAGGTTGGTGGCCCCGGTGCGGCTCCGGCCGCGGGGCCGTACGCGGCGGTGGCGCCGCACGACGTTCCCCCGCCGCAGGGCTTCGGTCCCGGTGCGGGCCAGGCGCCCTATCCGGGCGGGGCCGCACCGCAGGGGTTCGGTCCCGACGCGGGGCAGGCGCCGTACCCGGCCGCCGGTCCGCAGGCGGGTCAGCCTGGCCAGCCGGGTCAGCCCGGTGCTCACGGTGTGGTGCCCGGGCCGTTCCCGGCGCCCGGGTACCCTGCGGCGCCGGGCGCCGACGGCAACGTGCCCGGGGCGTACCCGGGTTCCGGCCAGCAGAGCCAGCAGGGCCAGCACGGGCCGCACGTTCCGCAGGGCGGGGCCGGGCTGCCGCCGCTGCCGCCGTCGTTCCAGCCGGCGGCTCCCGGGCCCGCGCAGCAGTGGCCCGCGCAGCCGGGTCCGGGCGGGCAGCAGGTGCCACCGGCCGCGCCGCTGCCGCCGACCGCGGGCTGGCCGGCTCCGGCGGCGCCCGCCGCGCCCACGGCGGCCGCGCCCGCTCCCGTACCGCCGCAGGCGCAGCCGCAGCCGGAGGCGCAGGGTGGCTACGGGTTCCCGCACCCGGGGACACCGCCGCAGCAGGCCGGTTACGGCTATCCGCAGCAGCCCGCGGGCGGGGACGTGCCGCCGCAGGGTGGTTACGGGTTCCCGCACCCCGGGACTCCGCCGCAGCAGGCCGGTTACGGCTATCCGCAGCAGCCCGGGGCCGGCGGGGGCGTACCGCCGCAGGCTCAGGCGCAGGGTGGGTACGGGTACCCGCAGCCCGGGGCCGGGGCGCCGGGGGCGCCTCAGGTGCCGCAAGCACCTCAGGCACCTCAGGCACCGCAGCAGGCCGTCGATCCGCGGACGGGTGCGGCCTGGCCGTCGCCCGTGACGCACGACCAGCGGGAGCGGTCCGTACCGGGAGCGCCGCTCGGGTACAACGCGGCCGTCGAGCTGTCGTCCGACCGCCTGCTCCGGAACAACAAGCAGAAGCCGAAGTCGAGCCGGACGCCGGGCAGTGCGGCCCGCTTCAAGCTGGGCGGCAAGAAGGAGGAGGCGGAGCGGCAGCGGAAGCTGGACCTGATCCGGACGCCGGTGCTCTCCTGCTACCGGATCGCGGTCATCTCGCTCAAGGGCGGTGTCGGCAAGACCACGACGACGACCGCGCTCGGGGCGACCCTGGCGACCGAGCGGCAGGACAAGATCCTGGCGATCGACGCGAACCCGGACGCCGGCACCCTGGGCCGCCGGGTGCGGCGCGAGACCGGGGCGACCATCCGCGACCTGGTGCAGGCGATCCCGTACCTCCACTCGTACATGGACATCCGCCGGTTCACCTCGCAGGCGCCGTCCGGCCTGGAGATCCTCGCCAACGACGTGGACCCGGCCGTCTCGACGACGTTCAACGACGAGGACTACCGGCGGGCGATCGACGTCCTCGGCAAGCAGTACCCGATCATCCTGACCGACTCGGGTACGGGTCTGCTGTACAGCGCCATGCGCGGGGTGCTCGACCTGGCCGACCAGCTGATCATCATCTCGACGCCGTCGGTGGACGGCGCGTCGAGCGCGTCGACGACGCTGGACTGGCTGTCCGCACACGGCTACGCGGACCTGGTGCAGCGGTCCATCACGGTCATCTCGGGGGTCCGCGAGACCGGAAAGATGATCAAGGTCGAGGACATCGTGCAGCACTTCCAGACCCGCTGCCGCGGTGTCGTGGTCGTGCCCTTCGACGAGCACCTCTCGGCCGGCGCCGAGGTCGACCTCGACATGATGCGGCCGAAGACCCGGGAGGCGTACTTCCACCTCTCGGCGATGGTGGCCGAGGACTTCGCCCGCGCGCAGCAGGCGCAGGGCCTGTGGACCGGCGACGGCCAGGGGGCAGTGCCCCCGCACATGGCCCCGCCGATGCCGGGCCAGCCGATGCCCGGTCAGTACGCGTCCGGCCAGCCCATGCCCGGCCAGTACGCGCCGCCCGGTCAGCCGGTCCCCGGTCAGCCGTACGCGCCCCAGGCGCCGCAGCCCGGGCAGCCGTACCCGCAGCAGCCTGGTCAGCCGGGTCAGCCCTACCCGTCGCAGGCGTACCCGCAGCCGGGTCAGCCGATGCCGGGTCAGGCGATGCCCGGTCAGCCGATGCCGGGTCAGTACCCGCCGGGGCAGTACGCACCCGGGCAGCCCGCTCCCGGGCAGCCGTATCCGGCGCAGGTGCCGCAGCCCGGGCAGCCGTACCCGCAGCAGCCTGGTCAGCCGGGCGTTCCCCAGGCCTGGCAGCAGCAGCCGGCGCCGTCTCAGCCGGGTCAGCCGCTGCCCCCGCAGGCGGACCCCGAGACGCCTCCGCAGGCACCGCCAGCCCCTCAGCAGTAAGGCGTCACAGGATTAGACCAATGAGGCTCCGTATCGGCTCTCCGATACGGAGCCTCTTGGCGTTCCCGCAGCCCACACGGGGTTTGAGTGGTCGTTGACGACGGCAGACCACCGCTGATACACCTGCGCTTCATCCATCGTCAGCCCAAGATCGACGACAGAAACTCCGACGCGAGGTCACGTCCCATGGTCATGGTCACGAAGGTTCCACCCCGTCCCGACTCCGCCCGCAGAGCCCTCCGGGTGGTGCTCGCCGCCGGCCTCGCCGCCGGCTCGCTCGCCGCCGTCCCGGGGACGGCGCGGGCGGAGGACGAGAAGTCCGGCGGCACCACCCTCACGGTGGCCGTCTCGCAGAGCATCGACTCGCTGAGCCCGTTCCTCGCCCAGAAGCTCACCTCCACCAGCATCCACCGGCTGGCGTACGAGTACCTCACCAACTACGACCCGAAGGACGCGCGGACGGTCCCGGGTCTGGCGACGGCCTGGTCGGCGTCGGCGGACAAGCTGACGTGGACGTACACGATCCGCAAGGACTCGACGTGGTCCGACGGCAAGCCGGTCACCGCCGAGGACGCGGCCTGGACCTTCGACAAGATGATGACCGACCCGAACGCCGCCACGGCGAACGGCAGCTTCACGGCCAACTTCGCGAAGGTCACCGCCACCGACCCGCAGACGCTGGTGATCCGGCTGAAGAAGCCGCAGGCGACGATGACGGCGCTCGACGTGCCGATCGTGCCGAAGCACGTCTGGGAGAAGGTCGGCGACTTCTCGAAGTTCAACAACGACAAGCAGTTCCCCATCGTGGGCAACGGCCCGTTCGTCATCACGGACTTCAAGGTCGACCAGTACATCAAGCTCAAGCCGAACAAGAAGTTCTGGCGGGGCGCACCCAAGTTCGACGAGCTGGTCTTCAAGTACTACAAGGACGGGGACGCCGCCGTCGCCGCCCTGCAGAAGGGCGAGGTGTCCTTCGTACCGAACCTGACGCCCGCCCAGGCCGCCGCCCTGAAGACCCAGAAGGACATCAAGGTCAACGACGCCCCCGGCCGCCGCTTCTACGCGCTGGCGACCAACCCGGGCGCGAAGGCGCAGGACGGCAAGACCTTCGGCAACGGCCACCCGGCACTCCTCGACCCGGCCGTGCGCAAGGCTCTCTTCCTCGCGGTCGACCGCACCACCATCGTCGACAAGGTCTTCCAGGGCCACGCCGTCGAGGGCCAGGGCTACATCCCGCCGCGCTTCGGCTCGTACTTCTGGGAGCCGCCGACCGCGCAGAAGCGGGGGTACGACCCGGCCGCCGCGGAGAAGGTCCTCGACGCCGCCGGGTACCGGAAGAACGCCGACGGCAAGCGCGTCGGCAAGGACGGCAGGCCGCTCGACTTCCGGATCCTCTGCCACGCCACCGACCCGAACGACAAGGCGGTCGGCAAGTACCTCCAGGAGTGGTGGGGCAAGATCGGCGTCGGGCTGAAGGTCGAGTGCCTGGACAGCGTCTCCGACCCGTGGGTCAAGGGCGACTACGACCTCGCCTTCGACGGCTGGTCGGTCAACCCCGACCCCGACTACGTGCTGTCGATCCACACCTGCGGCACGCTCCCGGCGACGCCGAAGGACAGCGGGGCCACCGACAACTTCATCTGCGACAAGGAGTTCGACGGGCTCTACGCGCAGCAGGCGGTGGAGTACGACGCCGCCAAGCGGGCGGATCTGGTGAAGCGGATGCAGTCCCGGCTGTACGACACGGGGTACATGAACGTCATGGCCTACCCGAACGCCCTGGAGGCGTACCGCACGGACCAGATCCGGTCCATCACGACCATGCCCGAGGCCGCCGGCAACCTGTGGGGGCAGGACGGCTACTGGAGCTGGTGGTCCGCCGTGCCCACCGCGCAGGCCGAGGACGACCAGGGCGGCTCGTCCACCGGGGTGATCGTCGGCATCGGCGCGGCCGTGGTGGTCGTGCTCGGCGCCGGCCTCTTCCTCGGGCTGCGCCGCCGCTCCACCGCCGACGACCGCGAGTAGTACGTGACGACGGCAAGCACCCCCGCCGACGTGGCGCCGGGCCGATAGGGCCCCCGCCCCGCCGGGGGGGGCCCCCCCCGGGACGCCCCCCGGCAACACCCCCCCCCCGCGGGGGCACACGGCGGCGCCCAACGAGCCCACCGCGCCCC
>NZ_JBHJQI010000006.1:91127-100355 GCF_042262805.1 Streptomyces sp. NPDC056361 | reverse complement strand
CCGGGCATTTTCCTGGGGCGGCCCCCCCGCCCCCCCCCCGCCCCCGGTTTTTTTACGGTGACGCGGCAAACCCCCCCCGCGGCGGGGGCGGGGGCCTATGGGGCCCGCGCCACGGACGGCGCGTCCCGCACCGGTTCCTCCGCCGGCTACCTCCGCCACGCGGCGGGGAAGCTCGGCGGCGCACTCGTCTCGCTCTTCGCCGTACTGGTCACCAGCTTCTTCCTCTTCCGGATCATCCCCGGTGACCCGGTCAAGGCGATGACCCACGGCGTGCCCACCTCGGCCGAGCAACTGGCCACGCTGCGGCGTCAGTTCGGCCTCGACCTGCCGCTGTGGCAGCAGTTCACCGACTACTGCGCCAAGGCGCTGAGCGGCGACCTCGGCACCTCGTTCCAGTTCCGCGCCCCCGTCGGCGACCTGATCGCCGAGAAGCTGCCCGCCACACTGCTGCTGACCGGCGTCGCCGTGGTGATCTACTCGGCGCTCGGGCTGTGGCTCGGCACCCGCTCGGCGTGGCGGCACGGCGGGCTCGGCGACAAGCTGAACACCGGCATCGCGCTGACCCTCTGGTCGGTGCCGTCCTTCTGGCTCGGACTGCTGCTCATCATCGTCTTCTCGGTCGGCATGGGGCCGATCCCGGGGCTCTTCCCGACCGGCGGCATGGAGTCCGGCACGGGCGAGACCGGCTTCGCCCACGTCCTCGACGTCGCCCACCACCTGGTCCTGCCGGTGGTCACCCTGGTGGCGGTCGGCTACGCGCAGACGCTGCTCGTGATGCGCTCCTCGCTCCTCGACGAGATGGGCGGCGACTACCTGACGACGGCCCGCGCGAAGGGCCTGCGCGACGACGTGGTGCGCCGGCGGCACGCCGTGCCGAACGCGCTGCTCCCGACCGTCACCATGATCTTCATCAACCTGGGCCACGTGGCGGCCGGGTCGATCCTGGTGGAGACGGTGTTCTCCTGGCCGGGGCTCGGCGGGCTGTTCTACCAGGCGCTGAGCGTGCCCGACCTGCCGCTCGTGCAAGGCCTGTTCGTGGTCTTCGCCGGGGCGATGATCCTCATGAACCTGATCGCCGACCTGCTCTATCCGCTGCTCGATCCCCGGGTGGGACGATGACCACGACGGACACCACGGACACCACGACCGCGAAGGGCGCGCCGCCGACGAGGACGTCGCTGGAGTGGGCGCGCCGCCGCGCGACGGCGGCCCGCTTCTGGAAGCGGTACCGCACCCACCGCGCCGGGCTCGCCGGCCTCGCCGGCCTCACGCTGATCGCCCTGATCGCCCTCGCCGCACCGCTGCTCGTCGGCGCCGACGTGCAGTCGGTGACCGAGGCCCCGGGCACGGCGCTGGAGCCACCGAGCGCCGAATTCCCTCTCGGCACCGACCAGTTCGGGAGGTCACTGCTCGGCCTGCTGATCTGGGGGGCGCGGATCTCGCTGCTCGTCGGCCTGCTCGCGGCGACCCTGTCGGTCGCGATCGGCACGCTGGTCGGGATCATCGCCGGGCACTACGGCGGCTGGTTCTCGACCGTCGTCATGCGGATCACCGACTGGTTCCTGGTGATGCCGACGCTGGTCCTGGCGATCGTGCTCGCCACCGTCATGTCCCGGTCGATGTGGACGGTGGTCCTGGCCATCGGGGTGACCTCCTGGCCGACCACCGCCCGCCTGGTGCGGGCGCAGACGATCGCCGTGGAGTCCCGCCCGTACATCGAGCGGGCGACCGCGCTCGGCGGGGGCCACGGCCACGTCATGAGCCGGCACGTGCTGCCGAACGTGATGCCGCTGGTGCTCGCGCAGACCACGCTCGGGATCTCCACGGCCATCCTCACGGAGGCGACCCTCGCGTTCCTCGGGCTCGGCGATCCGACGGTGGTCTCCTGGGGCGGGATGCTCCAGGACGCCCGCGAGGCGGGCGCCGTCTCCTCCGGGCACTGGTGGTACCTGGCCCCGCCCGGGATCGCCATCGCGCTGGTCGCCCTGGCGTTCACCCTGTGCGGCCGGGCCGTCGAGTCCGTGCTCAACCCGAAGCTGGGGGTGGGGCGTTGAGCCTGCTCGAAGTACGGAATCTGAAGGTGACGTACGGGTCGGGCGCGGACGCCGTGCCCGCCGTACGCGGGGTCGACCTGTCCCTGGAGGCGGGGAGCAAGCTGGGCGTGGCGGGCGAGTCCGGCTGCGGCAAGTCCACCCTCGCGCTCGCGCTGCTGCGGCTGCTCCCGGCCTCGGCGCGGATCGAGGGCGAGGTCCTGCTCGACGGGGAGGACGTCCTCGCCATGAAGTGGGGCCGGCTGCGGGCCGTGCGCTGGGCGGGCGCGTCGATCGTCTTCCAGGGCGCGATGCACTCGCTGAACGCCGTGCACCGGATCGGCGACCAGATCGCCGAGCCGCTGCTCGTGCACGGCCGGGCGACCCCCGCCGCGGCGCGCAAGCGGGTCGGGGAGCTGCTCGAACACGTCGGCCTGCCCGCCGCACGGGCCGCCGCGTACCCGCACGAGCTGTCCGGCGGGCAGCGGCAGCGCGTGATGATCGCGATGGCGCTGGCCTGCGCCCCCCGGCTGATCGTGGCGGACGAGCCGACGACGGCGCTCGACGTGATGATCCAGGCGCAGATCCTGCGGCTGATCGAGGGGCTCGTCGCCGAGCAGTCCATCAGCCTCCTGATGATCAGCCACGACCTGGCCGTCCTCGCCGACACCTGCGACCGGCTCGCCGTGATGTACGCGGGCCGGGTCGTCGAGGAAGGGCCGGCGCGGGCCGTGTACGAGGCCGCCGCGCACCCGTACGGGCGGGCGCTGTCCTCGGCGTTCCCCCGCATCGGCGACCTCGCTTCCCGGCGGGCGCCGCGCGGCCTGCCGGGCGACCCGCCCGACCCGGCCGACCTGCCGGGCGGCTGCGCCTTCCGGCCGCGCTGCCCGGTGGCGCTCGACGCCTGCGCCGCGGAGGACCAGGAACTGCGGGAGGCGGGCGCGGGGCGCCGGGCCGCCTGCGTACACGTGGGGAGCACGGCATGACGGACACCGTGAGCGACGCCGTGGACGGCGCCCCGGACGACTCCGCGGGTTCCGGCGGCGCCGGGCGTACGGGGACCTCCGCGGGGCCGCTGCTCTCGGCGCGCGGACTGCACGTCACCTTCCCCGGCCGGCGCGGCGCGCCGCCCGCGCGCGCGGTGGACGGGGTGGACCTGGACATCGGCACCGGCGAGATCGTGGCCCTCGTCGGGGAGTCGGGCTGCGGCAAGACGACGCTGGCCCGCTCCCTCCTCGGCCTGGTCCGCCCCACGTCGGGCACGGTCGCCTTCGACGGCACACCGCTGTCGTACGCCTCCGGGGCCCTCAAGGCCTACCGGAAGCGGGCGCAGCTGGTCCTCCAGGACCCCAGTGGCTCGCTGAACCCCCGGCACACCGTGTACGACGCGGTCGCGGAGGGGCTCCGGATCCACGGGTACGCGGGGGACGAGCGGGCCGCGGTCGCCGGCGCCCTCGCCCGGGCCGGCCTGCGGCCCCCGGAGCGCTTCTTCCTCCGCTACCCGCACGAGCTGTCCGGCGGGCAGCGGCAGCGCGTCGTCATCGCGGGCGCGCTCGTCCTGGAGCCCGAGCTGATCGTCGCCGACGAGCCGGTGGCCTCGCTCGACGCGTCCGTACGCGGCGAGATCCTGGCGCTGCTGCTGCGCCTGCGCGACGAACTCGGGCTCTCCGCCCTGGTCGTGACGCACGACCTGGGGCTCGCGTGGAACATCGCCGACCGGGTGGCGGTGATGTACCTGGGCCGGGTCGTGGAGACCGGCACGGTGGAGTCCGTCCTCACCCGCCCCCGACACCCGTACACCCAGGCGCTGTTGTCGGTCCTTCCGGAGTCCGGCGACGCGCCGGTCGTGCTGGCCGGCGAGCCCCCGGACCCCTCCCGCATCCCCTCCGGCTGCCGCTTCCACGCCCGCTGCCAGATCCTCGCCTCGGGCGAGGCGGCGGCCGTCGCGCACAGCTGCCGCGAGGAGCTCCTGCCGATCCTGGGCGGCGGCGGGGAGCAGGCGGTGGCCTGCCACTGGGCGGGCCGGGAGTAGGCGCGGGGCCGAGCGCCCCGGACCGGGGGTCTGGTCCCGCCAGCTCACGGAGCGGCGGGTGCCGCGGGCTCGCCCACGGGCGCCTGCGGCCTCGCCGCCCCGGCTCCCGAAGCCTCGGGCTTCGCCGCCCCGGCCGCCGGCCGGGGCCCGGAGGTCTTCGCCGACCCGCACGCCCTCGGCTCCGACCGGGAGGCACCGGGCACGTGTCCTTCGGGCACGGCCCGCGCCCCTGCAGGGGCGCGGGCGCGATGCTCACCCGCACGGAGTCCGAGGTGATGCCCTCGACGCTGCCGCGAGCCCTACGAGGCGGGGTTCTCCCGGTCGTACGTCTCCGTCAGCTCCCGGCAGCGCTTCACGTCGCCGGCCATCGCCAGGAGCAGGTCGTCCAGGGTGTCGAACTTGAGCATGCCGCGCACATACGCCAGGAAGTCCACGGACACGTGCAGCCCGTACAGGTCGAGCCCCTCGCGGTCGATCGCGTACGCCTCGACGGTCCGCTCCGTGCCGTCGAACTGGGGGTTGGTGCCGACCGAGATGGCCGCCGGCATCCGCTCCCCCGCCGCCGTCAGCCAGCCGGCGTAGACGCCGTCCGCCGGGATCGCCGTGTGCGGGAGCGTCTCGACGTTGGCCGTCGGGAAGCCGAGCTCGCGGCCGCGCTGCGCGCCGCGGACGACGATGCCCTCGACCCGGTGCGGGCGTCCGAGGATCTCGCCCGCACCGGTCACGTCGCCCTCGGCGACGAGCCGGCGGGTGAGCGTCGACGAGAACGGCTGGCCGCCGCCCGCCTCCCCGCTGACGTACAGGTCGATGACCTCGACCTCGTAGTCGTACGTCTCGCCGAGCTCGGCGAGGAACGCGACGTTGCCCGCGGCCCGGTGCCCGAAGCGGAAGTTGGGGCCCTCGATGACGGCCTTGGCGTGCAGCTTGTCGACCAGCACCTTGACGATGAAGTCCGCCGGGGACAGCTGGGAGAACTCGGCGGTGAACGGCAGCACAAGCACCGCGTCCACGCCGAGTTCCGCGATCAGCTCGGCACGCCGGTGGTGCGGGGCGAGCAGCGGCGGATGGCTGCCGGGCCGCACGACCTCGGAGGGGTGCGGGTCGAACGTCACCACGACGGTGGGGACGCCGAGCTCCCGGGCGCGCTCGACGGCGCGCCCGATGATCAGCTGGTGTCCGCGGTGCACCCCGTCGTAGGAGCCGATGGTGACGACGCTGCGCCCCCAGTCCTGGGGAATGTCCTCCAAGCCACGCCAGCGCTGCACTGTGACCGCTCCTCGTCCGCCTGTTCGCCGATTACGCCGGTCTAAGACTGCCATGCCCACGGCCTTCGGTTGGCATCGGCATGGAGGTGCCGCGGCTCCGCAGCGTCCGGAGGGTCTCCGGGCCGAGCAGCGGCGCCCAGTCGCCGGGGGCGGCGGCCGTCCAGCCGGCGAGCAGCGCGGCGACACCGGGCAGCTCGCGGCAGTGCCCGGCGAGGGCCCGGTCGAACCGCCGGACCCCCTCGGGCGTACGGGCGCACAGCACGCCGACCCGGTGCACGAGGTCCCGGGTGCGCGGCTCGCTGCACCGCCCCGCGCCCTCGGCCGCGGCCCGCAGCAGCGCCTCCAGGACCGTGAACTCCCCCGTCTCCGCCTCGTACCGCTCGTGCTCGACGAGTACGTCGAGCAGCTCGGCCCGCAGATGGCGGGAGGCGCCGGTGCCGGGCGCGGCGAGGACGGGCGCCAGGGCACGGCGGACGGCGGCGGGGCGCCCCCTGATCAGGCCGGCGACCAGCGGGTGGAGGACGGCCCTGGCCGCCGGGCCGTCCTCGAACCGGCGGTCGACGAAGGCGGCGACGTGCCCGGCGCCCTCGGGGTGGCGGCCCGCGTAGTCGCGCACGAGGGCCGCGACCCGGCGGGCCAGGGCGGGGGTGTCGACCTCGGCGAGCGCCCGCAGCGCGGCGGCCGGCGCCTCGCCGTCGCCCCGCAGCCGGGTCCGGAGCGCGCCGAGGACCAGCTCGGGGTGGCTGCCCAGCGCCTCGGCGAGCGCGGGCGCGGGCACCTGCGGCTCGGCCAGCGCCCGGGGCAGATGGCGGGCGCGGGTGTGCGGGTCGCGGATCAGCAGGCCCAGGGCCGCTCCGTGGAGCGCCCGGTCGCCGGGGCGGGCGAGCAGGGCGAGCGCGGCGTAGCGCAGCAGCTCCCGGTCGGCGGAGGTGACCGCGTGCCCGGCGACCAGCTGCCCGTACGCGGCGGCGGCCACCCGCCGCTCCGGGCGCCCGTCGTCGTGGGCCCACCGGTCGACCGCCCGGCACACGGCCGACGGCTCGTCGCCGGCCAGCGTGGCGAGCAGCCCGTCCGCCAGCGGGTGCGCCGTCGCCACCAGGGCCTCGCACAGGTCGTCGACGGCGAGCCCCCTGCGGGCGTGCAGCAGCGCCTGCGCCGCCGTGGCCACCGTCGCGTGCGGGGCAGCGGGCAGCGGCCGCTCGTCGCCGAACCAGCGGCACAGCAGCGGCTGCACTCCTCGGGGGTCCGCCACGAGCATCCCCGCGACGACGTCGAGGGCCCGCTCCTCGCCGCGCACCCGATGGGGCGATGCCTCTGCGGCGCCGCCGGCGGGCGTGTCCTCGGCAGCACCCGTGGGCGGTCCCGGCGGCGGGTCGGCCGGGACGAGGCGCCGCAGCAGGTCGATGCGCTCGTCCTCGCCGACCGGCAGGGCCTGCCAGAAGCCGGGCCCGAAGGGGGCGAGGGCCGGGTGCCGGCCGGGCCGGGCGCCGACGCGGTCGGCGAGCAGCCGCAGGACGGGCAGGTACGGGCGGGGGTCGGGCAACCGGCGGACGCTCTCGCCGAGCAGCCGGGCGGCCCACCAGGGCCCGTCCCCACCGGGGGCCTCGTCGGGGTGCGCGTCCGCGAAGCGGGCGAGGGACTCGACGAGTGCGGCGAGGCGCGGGGCGAGTCCGGCCGGCCCGCGCTCCCGGTGGAGCAGCAGCAGGGCCTGGAGGACCGGGCCGATGCGGTGCGGCGGCACCGGCAGGTGCTCGACCTCCGCCGCCGGGGGGACGCCCGGCCGCTGCGGGACGCCGTCCCGCTGCCGGGGCACACCGGGGGTCGGCGCCGGGGCGCCGGGGACACCGGGGATGCCGTGGACACCGAGGGCGCCGGGGACATTGGGGGCGCCGGGTGCCGCGGCGTCCGGCGCGGCGTGTCGTACGGGGTGGTCGGTGCCGGGCCGGGGCGGTTCGCCGTGGTGGCGGTGGACCAGGGAGTGCAGGGCCGTGTCGAGGTCGAGGTGGGCGGCCTGGACCCAGTCGGCGAGCTCCTCGTGGGCGAAGCGGTAGCCGGAGCCGGCGGGGACGAGGAGGCCTTCGGTGAGGACGGCGGAGGCCCACCCCTCGCGCCAGGGGAACAGCTCCTCGAAGGAGGCGCGGTCGAGGAGGCCGTGTCCGGGCCCGAGGCAGCGGCGGGCCGCCTCGTGGACCTGGCCGGTGACGCGCGCGGCGAGCCGGCGCACGGCGGTGCCACGGAGGAGGGGCCGGGAGCCCGCGGCGATCCGGACGGCGACGCGGAGGCACACGAGGTCGAGGTGGGCGGTGAAGATCTCCTCGCGGCCTGGCCGTCCGGGGACGCCGTCCGGCAGGGCCGCGCGGACCTCGGCGAGCAGCCGGAGGGCGAGCGGGTGCCGGGCGTCCGCCTCGGCGAGGTCCGTCTCGCCGAGCCCGTACCCCTGGCGTACGGCCCTGGCCTCCGCCTCGGAGTACGGGCCGAGGGTGACGGCCGCCGGCGGCCCGTCACCGGGGTCTCCCGACGGCCGGTGGAGGGCGCCGGGGCCGTAGAGGGCGCCGGCCTGTTCCCAGTGCTCCGGGCGGCAGGCGGTGACGAGGCGGGCGTCGTGGGCGCGGAGCCACCCCTCGGTGGCGGCGGTCCAGTCGGCGAGGCGGTGGGCCAGGCGCGGCGGCATCTCCTCGGGGCCGTCGAGGACGACGAGGAGCGGGCGGCCGGCCTCCCGGGCGAGCGCGGCGGCCCGTTCCGGGGTGGCGGTCGTGGTGTCGCCGAGGGCTCCGGAGGCGGCGACGATGCGGCCCGCCTGGTGGAGCGCGCGGCCGACGGCGTCGGCGAGGGAGCGGTCCTCGGCGCGCAGGTCGGCGCCGCGCAGCCGGACGGTGGGGGCGGGCGCCTCGCCGCGGGCGCGGTGGGCGCAGAGCGAGGCGAGGGCGGTGGTGCGGCCGGTGCCGGGGCCGCCGACCAGCGCGAGCACGAGTGCGGCGCCGGCGGTGAAGCGGGCGAACTCGCGGGCGCAGTCGGGGCGTTCGACGGGGTCGGGCCAGAGTCCCGGCTCGGGTGCGGGTCCGGTGGAGGTGGCGGCGAGTTCGAGGACGCCTGCGAGGTTGAGGTCGGGTCCGTAGGCGGGGACGGTGGCCGCGTTGCGGCGCAGCAGGGCGGTGAGGGGGCCGTCGGGCCGGAGCGGCACCGCGTATCCGGCGGCCTGGCGGTCGCCGTGCAGGGCGGTGCCGAGGACGGCGAGGACGGTGCCGGTGGCGGTGTCGAGGACGGGTCCGCCGGCGGCCTGGCCGCCGAGTCTGAGCGCCTCGGCGCCCTCGGTGCCGATGGCCAGTTCGAGGGCGTCGTCGAGGGCGTGGAAGCGGTCGGTGGCGGTGTACGTGACGGCGGCGGGGCCGAGGACGCGCGCCTCGCGCCAGCCGTGGGCGGCGATCCGCACGTACGTGCCGGGTTCGATCTCGGCGCGGGTCGCGAGCGGCAGCGGGCGCCCGCCGAGCCCTTCGGTCCGTACGAGGGCGAGCCCGCTCTCCGGCAGTCGGATGACGGCCTCGGCCTCGGCGAGCCAGGTGCGGTCGCCGGGGGCGTGCAGGACGACGCGGCTGAGCCCGTCGACGGCTTCGTGACTGGTGACGACCGTTCCTTGGTGGTCGGCGAGGAACCCGGTGCCGCGCGGCCGGCCCGCCAGATCGCAGATCCGCACCAGCGTCGCCAGATCCCCGCGTCCCATGGTGACGACGGTAGGTCGCCGGTGATCACACCACGGCGCTCGCCGGGAAACGCGCCCCCCGTCACTCCCCGGTTCACTTCGAGCGCCTCCCCGATGGGGTGATTTTCCGGCGCTCCGCCGGACAGAGACCTCCCGGGGGGGGAAGCCGGGGGAACGCAGTGGGGCGGACACGCACGCGCGTGT